>JAOZKP010000473.1 GCA_029935295.1 bacterium
AGCACCGAGGAGTGGCGTGATAAAGGCTTTTTTTCGGTTACTGAAACCAATGCTGAGGCCGGCTATAACAACTCAATTATGCTGCAGCTTTTGGCTCACAAAATGGAACATCCCAAAAGTGTGGGTGATTACTTCCCCGAAGCTGATGATCTGACCTGTTCCGCGACCCGGATTGAACTCGGCGGCTATCTCGAAAAACATCCCAACCGGGGCATGCCTTTCGGTTTCCCGCCTTTGACCAAAGATGAATTCAACCTGATCGCCGGTTGGCTCAGCCAAGGCGCCAAAGGCCCGTCACTTAAAGAACAGGAACAACTCATCACACCCTCAACGGCAGACCGGAACGAGATTGCCAAATGGGAACATTTCTTCAATCTTGATGATGCCAAACACGCAATGACCGCCCGCTATCTCTACGAACACCTCTTTTTAGCTCACATCCGCTTTACCGGCAATGATTACTATGAACTGGTGCGCTCGACCACGCCCTCCGGCGAGCCGGTTGAACTGATAAATTCAGTCCGACCCTACGATGATCCGGACACCGACCAATTTTATTACCGATTTCGCAAAATCTACTCGACGATCGTCCATAAAACGCACATGGTTTTTGATCTTAACGATACCGTCATGAACCGTTTCAATGAACTTTTCATCAAACCCGAGTGGCTCCAGAAACCCCATCTGATCGGCTATGACAAGCAAGTTTCAGCTAACCCGTTCCGAGCCTTTGAGCAGATCCCTCCACGTTCGCGTTACCAGTTTCTCCTTGATAACAGCCACTATATTATCAGGACTTTCATCCGGGGGCCGGTCTGTAAAGGCCAGATCGCCTTAAATGTTATCAATGATCACTTCTGGGTCATGTTCATGGATCCGGAGTATGATCTCAGCGTCAAGTTCCCCGGTTTCCTGAAATTTCAGGAAGATAATCTAAGTATGCCGATTGAAAAAGGGAGTCAGTTTAAGTTAATCGACATCCTCAAAGACCGGAAACATTACCGTAAAAAAGTTCTGGACTACTATCATTCCCGTCAAGACTTTTACATGGTCAACTACTACAAGGGTTTAGGCTATGATGCTATCTGGCGCGGCAACCAGCCTGATGACGCCCCGCTGCTGACGATCTACCGGCATTTCGACAGCGGCTCGGTCCACCGCGGTGCTTTAGGAAATCTGCCGCGGACTCTGTGGGTTATAGATTATCCTCTACTTGAGCGGATTTATTATGCTCTGGTTGCCGGTTTCGATGTCTTCGGCACTGCCGGACATCAGTTAATGATTCGCCGTTACATGGACATATTAAGAGTGGAAGGTGAAAGTGCGATGCTCGAATTTATGCCGCTGGATGAGCGTGATAATATTATGCAGTCGTGGAATATCGGGATTAAACTCGACAAACTTAAATATCACCCTTCCAAAATGCCGGCCAGAATTGCCTTTGCAACAGCTGATCATAAACGCGAGTTCATAGAAACTTTAATCAAAGACCATTTCAACCCGGTTTGCAGTATCAATTTTGACAAAATAAACTATATGTCGACCGATGAGTCCTACCCGGAACTCCCCAAAGAGTACAAAACTATTGACCATTTTCTCCTGGGTTTACGCTCGGCGGTACGCCCCGGCACGCCGATGGTTAAAACCTTAACCGACACAAATGACAACCTTGCCTATCTCCGGATCCGGGTCAATGAAGCCGATGACAAGGATGATGTCGTCCTTTCTCTCGTGGTCAACCGCTGGCATGACAATGTTGCGGAGATGTTTTTTGAAAAAGGCAACCTTAACCATGATCTCGACAACATCGATTTTTTACAAGGATTTGTCGGTTCTTACCCCAATTACCTCTTTGATATCAAATTGAGTGAACTCCCGGAATTTTTAGATCTGATAACCCACTTTGATATCAAAAAAGACAGCCTGGAGAAGATAAAAAAATTCGGGATAAATCGTGCTGAGGATGATTTCTGGCAGCACTTTGACTGGTTTCAAAAACGCTACTTAAAAACTGAACCAATTCAAGGCGGCCTGTTCGATTTAAACCGCTACTATTACAAAGCGGAATAAAACGACCTGTAAATTTGGGCTAAAAAAAGGCGGCCTTGAAATGATAAATTTTCAAGGCCGCCTTTACGGTTGGATCTGCAAACTGTAAAATGC
>JAOZKP010000142.1:0-5127 GCA_029935295.1 bacterium
TGCTTTTTAATAACTTAAGACAGCCGGCTATAATTTTACTGCTGGTACCTTTTGCCTTGATCGGGGTGACCGTGGGGTTGCTTGGCTCAGGTGTTCCTTTTGGTTTTATGGCTCTATTGGGTATGTTGAGTTTGACCGGCATGTTGATTAAGAATGCGATTGTCCTTATCGATCAGATTAATCTGGAACTTAGTGACGGGAAGGAGCCGTTTAAAGCGATTATGGATGCCTCGGTAAGTCGTATGCGTCCGGTCTGTATGGCCGCGATTACCACAGTATTGGGTATGATGCCCCTGGTCATCGATCCGTTCTTTCAGGGACTGGCGGTAACCGTAATGGGTGGATTGAGTTTTGCTACGCTTTTGACCCTAATCCTGGTTCCGGTTTTTTACGTGATTGCTTACCAGGTGAAATGGCAGAAGATATAGGGGAATAATTCTGATAGCGATGTTTTTCTGGTGTTTAAGACTCAGGATTAAACCTGAGTCTTATCAGCAGAGAGCAAGACCTTGAAAAGTAGAGGGCGTAGGGTTGATATTATGAATATAAAAAGAACAATATACTGTGGCAAGGCCTTAAAGGTAGCGGTTCACTGTTTTCTTGCAGTTGTAATGATGAGTTTTATGCAATTGTCGGTCTTTGCCGGGACAGCTGAAAATATTGGCAAGAAAATAGATGCTGGTATACATAAAATTTCTACATATTCGCCAACGGCAACGGCTGCTGAGATCAGTCATAAAGTAGAGGTTGCTCTGCAAACTCTTTATGCCAATTCGCCAACTGCCAAGGAGCTGTCAACCCTTGCAAAGGGGGTTCTGGTTTTTCCAGATATTATTAAAGGTGGCTTGATTGTTGGTGGTCAATATGGTGAGGGAGCATTGATTACTGATGGTAAAGTGGAGGGTTACTACAATACTGTAGCGGCCTCTTATGGTCTCCAGATTGGGGGGCAGAAATTCGGTTACGCAATGTTTTTTATGACTGATGCATCCCTCAAGTATCTAGAAAAAAGTTCTGGTTGGGAAGTTGGAGTGGGGCCCAGTGTGGTTGTGGTTGATGATGGCATGGCAAAAACTATAACCACCTCAACTGCTAAAGAAGACGTCTACGCCTTCTGCTTTGACCAGAAAGGCCTGATGGCCGGGCTTGGTCTTCAGGGTTCCAAGATTACAAAAACTAACCCGGCTGAAAAGTGATGCTGTAAGTAGGATATTTTTTGTCAATCAAATCAATTCGGGAGTATGGCCATTTGCTCCCGCTTCTTCTGAAAAAATCTTGATTTTCTAAGCTCACTTCGCCAATTACTTAACTCGCTCATGCTTCGCTCAGACAGAAGTAATTTTTGGGCTACATTTCACTGAGAAAATACTCGATTTTTTCAGGACACTCCAACAAACGACCAAACTCCCTCAAGCAAGTTTCTAACCGAACAGTGCTGGATTTTTTATATATTTTTTACATGCAAATTCCTAACCGGACAACACTGAGTTGTGCGAGTTAAATTAATTTTTTTGGAAGTTCACCGCTGGAATATTAAGATGTGAAACTGGTGGTATTTCGTAAAATTAAGGAAATAGATTGATGGTAGATCAAACCAAGTTATCAATGTCAACTGATTTTGCTTCTGCCGAAAGGTTTCAGGAACTCTGGCAGGTTGTGTGCAAATTACGTTCGCCGGAAGGTTGTCCCTGGGATCGGGAGCAGGATTTTGCGTCGATGAAAAATCAATTTCTGGATGAAGTTTATGAATTTATCGATGCATTGGAGGCGGATGACAGTCGAGCCATGTCCGAGGAGTTGGGAGATCTTTTTTTTCATCTCCTCTTTTTCAGCTGTCTCGGTGAAGATGGTGAACTTTTTAAGCTGGAAACGACGCTGGAGCAGATTAAAGCCAAGCTTATACGCCGGCATCCGCATGTTTTTTCAGAAACTGAGGCCGACGATATCTCTCCAGAAGAGGTAAAGGTTAATTGGGATCGGATTAAGCGTGAAGTAGAGGGCAAAGAGTATAAATCGGCTCTGGATTCGGTGCCCGTCTCTCTGCCGCCGTTGTTAAAGGCTTTTGTTTTCGGGCAGAAAGCGGCTAAAGTCGGTTTTGACTGGTCTTCTCCCGCTGAAATTTTGCCAAAACTGCATGAGGAGCTGGCTGAGGTTGAAGAGGTGCTTGAATCCGGGGGTGAGCGTTTGCACGAGGAACTTGGTGACTTGCTGTTTGTGGTTGTCAATCTGGTTAGACTCTCTGGTTTTGAACCGGGTCGGGTGCTTAATCGGGCGAACCTGAAGTTTTCACGTCGCTTTCGGTTTATGGAACAGCAGGCTCTGTCGCAAGGTTTAACTTTGACCGCGCTTACACTTGAAAAACAGGAAGTTTTATGGCAACAGGCAAAACTGGCACAGGGTTGAGTTCGCAAGCAGCAAGACTGCCTGTGGAAAACATTGTGGAATTGAGTGCATAATCAGTTGATATCGTTGATAAAAGTGGTTTGTAAGGGTTTGGAAAGGGTTTTGTTTTTATGGAAAAGTTCAATGAAATTAATGTGTTGTCTTTTAGGGTAATGCTATCTTATGGATAATAAAGATATTTTGCAAGTTACTCACAGAGGCTGTGGAATAGTTGCTGATGAAGTTGTTGAAAAGCTGTGGATGGAATGTTAGTAACTGAATCATCTATCTAAAAATGAATGAGAAAACCTACGAGGAAGAGATGTCGGAAAGAGTGGAGATTAAACTGGTTTGTTTAAAGTGTCAGACACTTAACAAGATTATAGATGCAAGCCCGGCAGAGACGTCTGTTTGTGAGAAATGCGGCCTGCCGCTTTTAACTGGCCGGGTAGGTGAGCTGACAACTACCTTTTTTGCAGAAACTATTGAGAATACCAATTTGCCGGTGGTGGTCAATTTCTGGACTTCGTGGTGTGGTCACTGTCGTAACTTTGAGTCGGTTTTTGCCGAGGCTGCCAGCGAATTGAAATTGCAGGCACTTCTTTTCCGGGTGGAAACTGAGGAGGAGCCGGAGCTGGTGCGCCAGTTCGCAATGATGACTACACCCACTCAGGTGGTTTTTCGTGGTGGGAAAGAGGTTGCCAGGCAAACCGGAGTGTCGCAGCTGCCGCTTTTAATGGAGTGGCTGAAACCTCATTTAAGCTGAGTCTTTTTTCAGCATTCTTTTTACAATCTCACCCAGACATTGGATTGTGTAGGGTTTTTTGATGAAAGCTGAAGGGCCGTATGCAAGGGCTTTTTCAACTTCACTGTTTTCGGAAAAACCACTGGCAATAACCGCTTTCAGCCCGGGTTTAATTTCACTCATGTAGGCATAGGTCTGGCGGCCGTTAATACCGGGTTCCATCAGCATATCAAGCAGTACCAGGTCGATATGCTCTTTTCTGAGGCGTTCGATGCCCTCCTCACCGGATGCGGCGGTTAATGTCTGATAGTTGAGAGAGGTTAGGAGTTCACTGGCAATATCACGTTGGATAGTTTCATCGTCAACGATCAGAATTTTTTCCGAATTGCCATATAAGCCTGTGACTGTTGCATCTGTATCCGGTTCAGATGCTGGTTCGGTTTTGTCACTGCTTGCTTCGGCTGCGGGCAAATAGATGGTGAAAGTTGTGCCGGTTGTGTCACTTTTGAGTTTGATTTTGCCTTCATGGTCCTCAATAATATTCCAGACGATAGCAAGCCCTAAGCCAGTGCCGCTGCGGCCCATATTTTTTTTACTATAGAAAGGTTCAAAAATGCGGGCCTGATCGGTGGCCGAGATGCCGGGGCCGTTATCCTGGATTGTAATAGCAATATATTCACCCGGTTTGGCCAGATAGCCTTCCATATCGGGTGTGTCAATATTGAGATTGCAGCTGGTGATGATAATCTCTCCCGGGCCGGAGATCGCCTCGAATGCATTCATGATAAGATTAGTCAGAACCCGGCGGATGTGGACGCTTGAACCTTCGATATTGCGAAGTTCAGGGGCAAGCTCAGTTGTCAGCGTGATCTCTTGATGGTGTCCGTTCAAAGTGCTGACTTCAGGTGAATTGATGGCATTTTCAATTTCCTGATTGATGGTAACCTTGTCTTTGACGGCGGCAACACCGCGGGTTATCGTCAGCATATCGGCAACAACATCAGCTGCCCGTTTGCCGGAATCTAATATGGCAGTGACCGGTCGCCGCAGAGGGCTGTCAGCCGGTAGTTTTAACAGTATGAGCTCCGGGTAGCTGATGATACCGGAGAGAATATTGTTGAGATCATGCGCCACCCCGCCGGCCATCAGGCCGACCGCTTCCATCTTCTGTTGTAGACGCAGTTTCTTTTCGGTCAGGTGCAGTTTCTCTGCCTGCTGCTGAATCTTCACATTCTGTTCATGCAGTTTGCGGTTATACTTTCTTAAAGTATAGTTGTGCCAGAGGAGAATTAAGAGGCCAACAGCTGCCAGCAGCAGGATCTGGATTATGAGCTTTCGGTTATCTTTCTGATCATAACGTACCGCAATCCAGTTATTTAAAATCTGCTGATGAGTTTTTGAGTCGATGGCGGCGATGGCTTTGTCAAAAATTGTTACAAGTACAGGTTCATCATTGCGGACGCCGATACCAAGTTCCCAGCGTTCGTCAAATTTGCCGGCGACTTTGAGCTCGCCGACAAAATCTTTCTGAATCGTATAGCCGACAGTTGCCAGGGTGCCGATGAAACCGAAAAGTTTGCCACTGACGACCTGTTTTAGCCCTTCCGGAGCCGAAGCAACATCAACAATTTGCATTTTCGGAAAGCGTTTGCGGAGAATCTCATTGAAGGCGTAACCTTTGACGAGGCCTATTTTTTTGTCGGTGATCAATGATATATTGTCAATGAACGGCGTTTCAGTGCGGGCCGCCATGACCAGCGGAATGCTCAGGTATGGCCGGGTGAAATTCATATAAGTCCGTCGTTCCGGGGTCGGCATTGCCAACGAGAAAATATCACATTTTCGGGCTTTGGCAAAAGCTATAGATTCGCTCCAGTCATGGGTTGGAACCATCTGAATCGGGGTGCCGATCATTTTGGCAATGATGGCGATGTATTCGGCCGTCATGCCGATATGTTTGCCGTTTTTAATCATTTCGAGCGGCATCCAGTTCGGATCAA
>JAOZKP010000142.1:5227-7307 GCA_029935295.1 bacterium
AAAAAACAGGATATTTATGCGAAAAAAATATTTTTTTATCGGGAGCATATTGGTAATAATATTGTCCCTGTTGCTACCAGGATTGTCAGTGGCGTCACCGACCAAAGTCTATTTCAGTCCTAAGGGTGGAGCCGAATCGGCTTTGGTTGAACTTCTGGACGGGGCCCGGCAGAAACTCAGTATTGCGACTTACTTTTTCACCAGCCGGCCTTTGGCGGCGGCAGTTAAACGGGCGCATGAACGCGGGATCAAGATTCAGGTTATAATTGACGGGACTAATGAGAGTGATTATTCAAAGGGTTTCTATCTGCGGAAATATGGGGTTGATGTTCGTTATGCCCGGGGTCTGCCGAAAAAGAAGAGAAAGAGTCGAAAAGCAAAGTACCGGGTTAAGAAATATGGTATAATGCATCACAAATTTGTCGTGGTCGATGATAGGCTGGTTGCTACCGGTTCATACAACTGGACTGCATCTGCGGAGAAGTGGAATCGTGAGAATCTGTTGATTATTAATTCAGCTTCTTTGGCGCGAAGATACACGCAGGAGTTCGAAAGAATCTGGAAAACAACATTCCGGAAATAAGGGCTTGCGACTGCATTTTCTGAATTGTTATGTTGGGAAGGAGTAAATGATGGAATCGCAATATCCGAATGAGACGTTGCAAACGATCTATCAGCGGCGGAGTGTGCGGCAGTTTCAGGATCGGCCGTTGAGCGATGATTTGATTCGGACGGTTCTTGATGCGGCAAATCAGGCACCGTCAGCGCATAATCAGCAATCCTGGAAGTTTGTGGTTATCCGCAATCAGAAAAAGCAGGATCTGGCCCGGCTGGTTTCACAGCAGGCGGCCGCATTCCCCAAACCCTCTTCAGCTATCTTGCGGATGGCGGGCCGTAGTATTGCAAGTGCGCCGGTAGTGATTGCGGCGATGAATACCGGAACGTTGATTGAACACGGAACTGAACTGTTCAAAATTGAACCGGAGGCATCTGATGATTTTTTTCGCACAATGGAGATTCAGAGCTCTGCTGCGGCGGTTGAAAATCTCCTGCTCGCGGCCACAGCTCTGGGCCTTGGCAGTGTCTGGCTCGGGGTTCTATTTTTAATTAAACGGGAAGTTTTAGAATTTCTGGGTGAAGCTCAGGGTGAATTTATGGCGGTTATTCCTTTAGGTTACCCGCGGCGGGAATCAATCAGCCCGAAAAAGCAGCCGCTGGAATATGTGGTTAAAAATCTTTAAAAATAAATTATCTCGCCGGGTCGTAGGGGCAACCCTGTGTGTGCGCCCTGTTTTTTAACGAACTGCGCCTTCTAAATGGGGGAAATAATTTGTGATAAATATCGTAATAAAAGGAAAAATAAATTGAGTAAAATTGGCGTAATCGGCGGTAGCGGGGTTCTGGAGATTGAGCTCTTTGCCGGTTTGGAAAAACGTGAAATTTCAACTGAATATGGCCGGGTAACAGTTGAAGAAGGGGGCGCTGGACTGGTTTTTATACAGCGGCATGGAACGCCGCCGCTGCCGCCGCACAAACTCAACCATCGGGCCAATATTGCGGCTCTCAAGGAGTGCGGGGTAAAACATGTTGTTGCCGTAAATTCAACCGGCAGTCTTAAAAGCAGTTTGCCGCCGGGATCCCTGTTGCTGCCGGATGACTATTTTAATCCCTGGGCGATTAAGACATTTTTCGATGACCGTTTGGAGTTTGTGACGCCGGGGTTATCGGCAGATGTGCGGGCGGCGGTGATAACCGCTGCGGCCGGTCTGAAAGTTGATCTGCTGACGACTGGAACCTATATTCAGACGACCGGCCCCCGTTTTGAAACTAAGGCTGAGGTTAAAGTTCTTTCAGGCTGGGGTGATATTGTTGGCATGACTATGGCGAATGAAGCGACACTGGCGCGTGAAATTCAACTTGAATATGCTTCGATCTGTCTTGTCGATAACTACGCCAACGGGGTCTGCGAGCAGACGGTTGATATTGTTGAAGTCGAGAAAGCGCAGAAAAAAAATAGCCGGATTCTGGCTGAGCTGCTGCCAGCGGTAATTGCGCAATTAAAAAAGATGGCGTAGTTAGT
>JAOZKP010000474.1 GCA_029935295.1 bacterium
AGGAGATATAATGAAGGATTTTCTGTTTGAGCCAATTTGTATCAATCAGCTGGAGATAAAAAACCGGATATATATGCCGGCTATGCATCTGGGGATGGCGGTTGACTATGAAGTTACCGACCAGATTGTAAATTTTTACAGGGAACGGGCTCAAGGTGGCGCCGGTATGATCTGCGTCGGGTTTGCCACGGTTGATGAGTTTTCCGGTAGTCCCTTGAATATCGGTGTACATCGGGACAGTTTTCTGCCCGGTCTGACTCGACTGGCAGATACCATTAAACAGAATGGGGCCAGGAGTGCGGTTCAGATCAATCATGCCGGGCGTTACAATCCTTCATTTTTTATGCAGGGTAAATCACCGGTAGCCCCTTCAGCGATTGCTTCCCGGCTGACCCATGAAGTACCGCATGAGATGAGTATTGCTGAAATTGAAACGACTATTGAGGCTTTTGCTCAGGCAGCCCGGCGGGTACAGAGTGCCGGGTTTGATGCGGTCGAAGTTCTGTCCGGGACCGGTTACTTGATTTCCGAATTTTTATCGCCATTGACCAACCAGAGGACTGATGCCTACGGCGGCAGTTTGGAAAACCGGATGCGTTTCGGGGTTGAGGTGATGGCAGCGGTGCGTAATGCCGTCGGCCCTGATTTTCCTTTGATTGTCAGGATGAATGGCAATGATTTTATGCCCGGCGGCAACAGTCATCAGGAATTAACCGAGTATGCTCAGGTCCTGGCTCAGGGGCCGGCTGATGCGCTCTGCATAAATGTTGGCTGGCACGAAGCTCGGGTACCGCAGATTGTTACCTCTGTACCCCGTGGGATTTTTTCTTATCTCTCCCGGAGTATTAAGGCGAAAGTTGACATACCGGTTATTGCCAGTCACCGGATCAATGATCCTGATATCGCCCGCGAAATGCTGGCTGATGATATGTGTGACATGGTAGCCATGGGCCGCAGCCTGATTGTTGACCCCCGGATGCCGGAAAAAGCGCGGTCAGGACAGGAAGATCAGATTCTGCACTGTATCGGCTGTGCTCAGGGCTGTTTTGATAACTTATTCAAACTTAAGCATGTGGAGTGTTTGTGTAACCCTGAAGCCGGGTATGAAGGGCAGAAAAATCTCGAAAAAAGCGCGAATCCAAAAAAAGTATTGGTCATCGGCGGCGGCCCGGCCGGGATGAGTGCGGCGCTGGCCGCAAATTTGAAAGGTCACAAAGTTACCCTTTATGAACAATATGACTGGCTCGGTGGCCAGCTCTATCTCGCCGCTACCCCTCCGGGAAGGGAAGAATTTTCGCAACTGGCTTTTGATTTGGAAGAACAACTGGCGGCGCGTGATATTACGGTGATGTTAAATCAGGTGGCCGATGTCAAGAGCATTGCGGCGGCCGATCCGGATGTTGTAATTGTTGCGACCGGAGCCGAACCGATAACTCCATCGATTCCCGGCATTGATCTTCCGCATGTGGTGCAGGCTTGGGACGTTCTTGAGGATCGGGTTGTAACCGGCGGTCGGGTGGCTATCATCGGCGGCGGGGCTGTAGGGGTTGAAACCGCCCAGTTTCTGGCTGAAAAAGGAACTTTGTCAGCTGACGCAGTTAAATTTTTGCTCGTTAATAAGGCCGAAGACCCGGAAACTTTATATGAGTTGGCAACCAAAGGCACGAAACAGGTAATTCTTGTAGAGATGTTGGAAAAACTGGGCCCGGATATTGGTAAATCCACGCGTTGGGGTATGCTCCAGGATCTTTCCCGGTTTGGGGTGATCTCGGTAACCGGAAGTAAAGTCTGTGAAATTACGCCAGCAGGAATGCGAGTCGAAAAAGATGGAGCCATTGAGGAAATTGCTGTCGATACGGTTGTAATTGCCGCCGGTTCCAAGTCTGTAAATATTCTTGAAGATGTGTTAAAAGAGCTGCGGATTCCCTGTAAAGTAATCGGTGACGCCGACCGGGTCGCCCTGGCCTTCGATGCGATCCATCAAGGCCATGCCGTCGGCCTCTCTTTGTAGACGTTTCTGATTTTTACGCCGCCATCAATGTTGACTCAATTTTATGACTTAAATTAACTTGTTTATTTTTAAGTGATTTGTTGATGTTTTGAATTTTATCTTAAAAACTTTTACCGCCAGTTTTTTAGGTCGAACATTGCTTCGCCCT
>JAOZKP010000475.1 GCA_029935295.1 bacterium
GGCGGATGATGATCTTCGTCTGGCCGCGAATTCAGTTTGCGTGGATGCTGGCAACAATGCCGCTGTCCTCGATGATATTTTGGACCTGGATGGTGACCATAGCCAGGCTGAACCCTGGCCCTTTGATCTGGATCAGCAGGGACGTTTTTTTGATGTGCCCGCGGCTCCGGACACCGGAACCGGTTCCGCTCCCATTGTCGACCTGGGCGCCTTCGAAAGTGACGGTTTATTCACGGCCGAGGCCATGGATATTTACGTTGATGATAGTGGCGGAGCGGCTGACGGCAGCCAAGCCCATCCATTCCATACCATCCAGGCGGCCGTTGATGCGTCCAGGTCCGGTGACACCATTCTGGTTGAGCCGGGAATTTATACTGGGATAGGCAACCGCGATGTAACCATTGCTGGCGATAAAGATATTTCTCTGGTTTCACTTGATGGGGCTGAAACTACAACGATTGATTGCGAAGGGTTGGCCCGAGGCTTAACCGTTCAAAGCGGCCTGGCTGGCATCCTGGTCAGCGGTTTTACGATCCAAAACGGCCGCACTAACTGGGGCGGCGGTTTATACATCCGCTCAAGAACAAATAATGTGAAGGTTGAAGCCTGCCGCTTTCTCGACAACCAGGCCAACCTCGGCGGCGGCGCCGTCGGGGTCTACGGTACGGTGGCGCTGTTCAGCGATTGTTCTTTCTCCGGCAGCAGCGCTTACCAGGAGGGAGGTGCCGTTCATATCGAGCAAAGCACTATAACTTTTCGCGACTGCAATTTCACCGACAACTATTCGGCCGTAAACACGGCCGGCGATTTCGGTAGCGGTGGGGCGATTTACGGCCATCAGAATTCGTGCGTGCGGATTGTCGGGTCGACTTTTTGGCAGAACAGCGCCGATGCCTTTGGAGGTGCAGTAGCCACCAGAGATTCTGACCTGTACTGCGTCTCCGACCACTTTTTGGGTAATGCCGCAGTCCTACGCGGAGGCGGCATCCACTGCGATAATGCTGCCAGCCCCCTGATTTGCAATTGCTTCTTCAGGGCCAATACAGCCCAGGCCGGAGGCGGGCTCTCTTTGCTGGACTCTACGGCGGTAAAGTTGGTTAATTTGACTCTCAGTGGTAATTTAGCTACGGTATTACAGAGTGATTGTGGCTATCTGGACAATACTGAGGTGAAGCTGCAGAATTCTGTTTATACGGGCCGTGGTTTCTTAGCCGCTAATGACAGCCAAATGTTTATTGAGTACAATCTGGGCCGGTGCTGGGCCACTAGTGGCTCTTCCATGAGCTTTGGCCATAATGCATTTATGGTGGAGCCCCTGTTGACCGCCAGCGGCCATCTCCCCGCAACCTCACGAGGCATTGACAGCGGTAACAACGATAAACTTCCTGCTGATGAATATGACCTTGACAACGATGGGAATTTCAGTGAGCCCCTGCCGGTTGACCTGGATGGCAGCTTTCGGGTCAGGCCCGGCAACGGCATCGTCGATATGGGCGCTTTTGAGTATGGTTTCGGCCTTCTGGCTCATTACTCTAACGGCATTGAAGTCCTTGAAGGTCCAATTTATCAGGGGTACAGTCATGATTGCGGTGTGACCGATAACAATTTGTACGAGGCTGAATGTACGTCGCTGGATCAGTCGCCGGTCAACTGGGCCTGGGGTAATTTTTCTGTTGACTGGACGGGTTACATTTACGCTCCTGTAGGTGGCACTTATAGTTTCAGTGGCTGGGTTGATGGTACAGTCTATTTCAAAATAGGTGATACGGTGGTGGCTGATTTCAATACTAATGGTGGCGGATACAGTGGCACGGTAGAACTTGAACAAGGCAGTTATACGCCGGTGACTATCTCATTTGCTTCCAATGGTGGCTCCAACAATATGATTTTTGGCTGGTCTCCACCTGACAAGAGCTGGGAACTGGTGCCGAGAAAATACCTGCAGCCTGAACTTCCTTGTTTTTGTGCCATTGGTGATTTTGACAAGGACTGCGACGTGGACGGACAGGATCTTGCCGATACATCACAAGTTCTCGCCGTTGGGCTGGCTGATTTTGCCGCCCATTTTGGCCGCTTGGGCGGCCAGTGATATCAGTGTGTTCTTATTCAATCACTTACGATCTCTATCCGGGATTCTGGTATACCCTTTCGGCGAG
>JAOZKP010000476.1 GCA_029935295.1 bacterium
GCCGGAACCTGAAACGTCGAAAAAATAATCGGCAAAACTGCAAAAATCAAATTTTCCCCTAAAGTTTTCTCCTTTGACAGTCGATACACTTTTTGATAAGGGAGATTGCATGAATATCAGCAGCGTACAGAGCCCCAACTCCAGCTATTTAAGTCTGGAAGCTACCAGGGTGGGAACCATTCCCGATTCCCGGCAGCAGCTCTACGCCCAACCCTCCGCAAATACTTCCGACCCGGCCGCTACAGTTAATTTCAGCCCTGAAAGCCAAGCCCGACAAAACCAAACCGGCAATAAACAAGAATCTGAATCAACCCCGCCAAATAACTCCGAGACCGCAAAAGAATCAGAAAATCTGAAAAGTCCTGCCGATAAAGCCGAAAAAAGTGATAACGAGAAAAGTTCGGTTGATGATCTAACTGAAGAAGAACGCCGCCAGGTTAACGATCTCAAAAAACGGGATGCTGAAGTCAAGGCCCATGAGCAGGCGCACATTGCGGCCGGCGGCGCCTATGTCAGCGGCGGCGCCAGTTATGAATACGAGCAGGGCCCCGACCATCAGAACTATGCTGTCGGCGGCGAGGTCAGCATTGACACTTCAGCCGAGAATACCCCGGAAGCCACCATCCGCAAGATGCAGATCGTCAAGCGGGCCGCTTTAGCCCCGCAAAAACCATCAGGCCAGGATCGTTCAGTTGCGGCCCAGGCGGCTCAGGCCGAATCCCGGGCCCGAATCGAACTGCGCCAACAACGCACTGAAGAAGCGGCCGAAAAAAGAGAAAAAAGCGCTGCGAACAACGAAACTGATCCACTCAATAACAATCAAAGTGATGCCAACAGCAGAACTGAAGAGAATCCCGCAAACCCGGTAAACAATCAACAAACCCACAACCCGCAAGCCGGCAACCAACTGAACCGAACTGCCCAAACTGCCTATCAGTCAACCGCGACCTCCTTCACCCCCTTCAATAACGAACAAAACAGCCCGTCATACAACGCCTTTGCTTAATCAATTAATTTTGTAATTATTCAGCGTAATATTTTTTTACCACAGAGAACACAGAGTTCACAGAGAAAATCTTAACTTTGTTTACCTCTGTGCTCTCTGTGCTCTCTAGTGAGCATAGCGAACGGGTGGTTTAAATATTTTTTGTGACAAGCTGAATAGTTACTTAATTTTCAACTCTGCATTTTCAGCAATCATATTTATTGAGAGTTGCTTTTAAGCCGTTCTTTATGGTAGAGGGCTCGGGCATTTTTGCTCGACTTTTAAATTCAACCTTATAATCGATTAATATATACCAATAACTATGCCTGCAACAGAAACAGCTGAAACTTCCGATCAGACCGACAACCCGGCAATTCTCCCTGACAGCGTTCGTCACATCACGATATTGGATAAAGATATCTATTTAGTCGGCACCGCTCACGTTTCCCAGAAAAGCGTTACCGAAGTTGAACAGACCATCCGGGCGATAAAACCAGATGCGGTTGCGGTTGAACTCTGCCCGCCCCGCTACCAGGCCATGACCCAGAAGGATCAATGGCAGAAAATGGATATCGTCAAGGTCATCAAAGAGAAGAAATCCCTCTTCCTTCTGGCTCAGCTTATTTTAAGCGCCTTCTATCGCCGGCTCGGCAAACAGCTCGGAGTCCAGCCCGGAGCTGAAATGATGGCCGGCATTTCTGAAGCCGAAACCATTGGTGCCGAACTGGTTCTCGCCGACCGCCCGATTGAGATCACCCTGAAACGGGTCTGGGGCTATCTCGGCCTCTGGCAGAAAATGAAGATGATCTTTCATCTTTTGAGCGGGGTTATCTTCAGCGAAGAGATCGATAAAGAGATGGTCGATGATATGCTCGAAGAGGATCAGCTTGAAAATCTGCTGGCCGAATTCACCGCTGGATTTCCCGGCGTTAAGCGCCGCCTGATTGACGAAAGAGACATCTTTCTCGCGCAAAAGCTACGCGAAGCCCCCGGCAAAACCATCGTCGGCGTTGTCGGCGCCGGTCATATCGAAGGTATTGTCCGCGAGATTAAAACCGAAACTTCGCTCGAACCGATCTTAGAACTGCCGCCAAAATCACAAATCACCAATATCCTCAAATGGGGCATCCCCGGCCTGATTGTCGCCATGATAGTTTTCGGCTTCTTCA
>JAOZKP010000477.1 GCA_029935295.1 bacterium
CTGGCCAAAAATCTCCATGGCTACTACCGGTTGGCTGGCTGTAATCTTCAACCATCCCGAAGTGTATCCTCCCAAAGAAACAAGATTTCTGACAATTTGCGGGGTCATACGGCAGCCAGCACCGATCAGTTCCTGGTGGGTATCGCCAATTTGTTGACCAGTATCACTGAAAGCAGTAATCGAAACCTGGGAGGCAAGGTTTCCTGGATTAGCCACAGAAATTCCCGTCCACCAGTCCTTATCTTCAGCAAAATGAGGAATATAGATCTCGGTTGAGACGGCAGCCGGGGAAAAACCGGCTATCCCACCGGAATCTGTATGCCCAAAAATCTCTAAAGCCACTACAGGCTGAGTCGAAGTCAGTTTAATCCAACCTGTTTCGGCCCCTGCCAAAGAAAAAAGAGTCTGTACGACTGCAGGCGCCATTTGACTTTGGGAAGGAATAATCTGGGTAAAATCATAACCAATTTGTTCGCCGCTATCGTTATATGCTCTCATCGTTACCAAAGCTGGTGTTTTCCCGGGATTGGCCACTGCAATTCCCGTCCACCACGAAGGGCCATCAGCAAAATGAGGAAAACATATCTCGGTTGCAGCCGCGACTGGAGTTATGGCTGTTGTTCCGGAATCAGGGTGGCCGAAAAGCTCAATAGCAGCAGTTGGTTTTGTTGATTCAACCTTAACCAAGCCACTATTGGCACTACATAACAATACCCAGACCAACAAATAGATGACAATCAACAAAGTGCTTATCAGATTTGAGACGTACCGATTCATAGCTATTCTCCTGAATTGAAATTAGCACTCTTCACCCTTGTTTTATTCAGAAAATCTCTTTTCCCTCACAAAAAAGGCCGGACCACCTTCTCAAGGCAACCCAGCCATCTTGCATTATGTAGATTTATAAAACTATCGCAAGACCCGAAGCTTTCCGACCCCACCTCACGGTAGGTGTGGTTTTATCTTGTTTAGTTCAATTATAACCGGTCAAACGTAAATGTCAATACTGCTTGCAGTATTATAAAATTCAATATCCCGGTTGGCATTCCCCAAAAAAATCTAGGAAATAATGGCTACTAAAATTAGTAAAAGTAAGACAATTTGGGATTCAAGCTGCCCCTTTGCCGGACCGATTAGTGTCTTAATGGCGTTTTCATTTAAGAATATGCATAAGAATCAACCGATATCTGCGTGATATAGCTGTAGGCTTTTAACTTCGCCATGACCTTTACGAGTTGCGGAAATACCTTTGGCCGCGGCGATAGCAGCAGCCATCGTCGTGATGTAGGGAACCTTGTATTTGATCGCAGTTTTGCGAATATAAGAGTCATCAATTGTACTGAGTTTGCCGCTCGGCGTATTGACTACCAGTTGGAACTCGTTGTTGGTAATCGCATCGACAATATTGGGCCGGCCTTCATGGCGTTTGAAAATAAGTTCTGACTTAATGCCATGATCATCTAGAAATTGATGGGTTCCTTTAGTTGCCTTAATGGTGAAACCGAGCTCAAAAAAGCGGGTTGCCACCTCAAGAGCTCCTTGACGATCACGGGATGAGACCGTCAAAAGCAGGGTTCCTTCAAGGGGCAGAGTCTGTCCGGCGGCCTCCTGGGCTTTGAAAAAAGCGAGGCCATAGTTGTCAGCCAGACCCAGAACTTCACCGGTAGAACGCATCTCCGGGCCGAGCAGAGGATCGACTTCGGGAAACATATTGAAAGGAAAGACGGCTTCCTTGACCCCGAAATGGGTTATCGGTCGGCGTTTTAAATCGAGATCTTTGAGCTTTTTGCCGAGCAACACTTCGGTTGCCAACCTTGCCATTGAGATGTTGCAGATCTTACTCACCAAAGGCACGGTGCGGCTGGCCCGGGGGTTGGCTTCGAGGATATAGACCCGGTCGTCAGCAATTGCGTACTGAATATTCATAAGGCCGACGACATTCATCTCAATTGCAATTTTTTTGGTGTACTCCTCGATTGTGTCGATATGGCGCAGCGGGATATTGATCGGTGGAATAACGCAGGCCGAATCGCCGGAGTGAACCCCGGCCAGCTCGATATGTTCCATGACCGCCGGGACGAAGGCATCTTCACCGTCGGAAATAGCATCAGCCTCGGCTTCAATTGCATTCTCGAGAAATTTATCGA
>JAOZKP010000143.1 GCA_029935295.1 bacterium
GGGCCGTAAATACGGCCCCTTTTCTGGTAAAAAACAAATTTTCTGCTTCCTTAAAAAAACTTACCTCCGCACCTCTAACGCTGGGCGACGCGGCAGTCGCGGCAGAGATCGAAGAAATCTTCGGGGAGATTGGCTTTTTTCTGGAAATAGTCACACTGGAAAGCCGGGGCAACTTCGACACCGCAGGATTTACAGTGTTTTAAGTCCAGAACCCGAGACCAGCGGTCAATAATTTTCTGCTCGCCGTCTTCCTGAATCTGGATGGCGCCGGTCGGACAGACGTAAACGCAGGCGCCGCAGCCGATGCACTGCTCCGCTTCTTCACCAAAGGGCGGCACGACAACCCGGTCGACGCCGCGCTGGGCGAAGGTGATGGCGTTAGCGCCGACAACTTCACGGCAAACCCGTTCACATTGGCCGCAGAGGATGCAGTCATCGTAATTGAGCTCAAAACGTGAGGTTTCAAGACCGTGTTCGGCCGCGAGGCGGTTGAGTTCGGGCGAGGTGTTGCAGCGTCCTAAAAGCATTTCTAAAACCATGCGCCGAGCTTTAACTGCGGCCTCGCTTTGAGTTTCGACAACCAGCTCTTTGGTGATCGGATAGTTGCAGGAGGTCGTAACCGTCGACCAGTCACCGTCAATAATCTCGACCAGACAGAGACGGCAGGCACCGTAAGGTTCAAGCAGCTCATGGTTACAGAGGGTCGGAATTTTTATATTGAGGGCTACAGCCGCATTGAGAATCGACGTGCCCCGCTCGACTTCGCTCTTTTTTCCGTTTATCGTTATTTTAATCATCATTCTATTCCTTATAATCTTGAGGAATCATAAAAATCAAACGTAGACTGGCTGAGTAAACTTTTCAGCAACAGTGCAGCTGAACATTTTACTCAGTCAGAGCTTTACAGACTCCGGCCGGACACTTTTTGTCATTAATGTGGGCCAGATATTCATCGCGAAAATAACGCAGAGTACTCAGAACCGGATTAGGGGCGGTTTTGCCGAGGCCGCACATCGAAGCCTGCTGAATCACCGGCGCCATCTCTTCCAAAAGTTCAAGATCAGCCATCGTGCCGATGCCGGATGTAATCTTTTCCAGAATTTCATACATCCGCTGCAGGCCCTCACGGCAGGTCGTACACTTGCCGCAGGATTCACCTTTCAAGAAACCAACGAAATATTTAGCGACATCGACCATACAGGTCTGATCATCCATAACGATCATGCCGCCGGAGCCCATCATCGAACCAATTTCGGTCAGGGCATCAAAATCGACCGGTAGATCAAGATGTTCGGCCGGAATACAACCGCCCGACGGGCCGCCGGTCTGAACCGCTTTGAATTCCCGGTTTTTGGAAATGCCGCCGCCGATTTCAAAAATAATCTTGCGCAGAGTTATGCCCATCGGCACCTCAACCAGGCCGGTATTCTTAACCTTGCCGACAAGACTGAAAATCTTGGTGCCGGAGCTTTTTTCCGTCCCTAAGCCTTTATACCAGGCGGCGCCACGATTTATAATCAACGGCACATTGGCCCAGGTTTCAACGTTATTTAAAACCGTCGGTTTGCCCCAAAGACCGCTCTCGGCCATATGGATATGTTTAGCCCGGGGCTCGCCAACCTCGCCTTCGATTGAGGCGATTAAAGCACTCGATTCACCGCAGACAAAAGCGCCGCCGCCCTTGCTGATATGAATATTGAAACTAAAACCGCTGCCAAGAATATTTTCACCCAGCAGGCCAAGTTCCTGAGCGCTCTTAATTGCACTCTGGAGATTACGCACCGCCTGCGGATATTCGTTACGGACATAGACATAACCGGCGGTCGCGCCGATGGCAAAAGCGCCGACCATCATCCCTTCAATGATCGCATGGGGATTGCCTTCAAGCAGGCTCCGATCCATATAGGCACCGGGATCGCCCTCATCAGCGTTGCAGATAACATATTTAACGTCACTTTCGACCTTCGCGGCCGACTCCCATTTGCGCCCGGCTGGAAAACCGCCGCCGCCACGACCGCGCAAGCCCGCTTCTTTAACTTCAGCGACCACCTGGGCAGCATCCATCTCGGTCAGAGCCTTGGTGACAGCCTTATAACCGCCGATGCCGAAATAATCTTCAATACTGCGCGGATCGATGTAGGCGTTGTCGCCAAAAATCAGACGCTCCTGCAGTTTATAGAAAGGCACCTCCTGCTCCAGTTTAACCCGCTCTTTGGTAGCCGGATCAAAAAAGAGAAGCTTGTCCAGAACTTCACCCTTGGCAATCGTCTTATTGACAATATCGGCAAGATGTTTCTCTTTAACCCGCTGATACAGGATACCTTCGGGGCGAATCAGGGCCAGAGGGCCCTTTTCACAGTAACCGTGACAGCCGGTAGTCTTAACTTCAACCTTATCACCAAGTCCGGCAGTTTCAAGCTCCTGGCGCAGACCTTCAACCACATTATCACAACCGTGGGCCTGACAACCGGTTCCGGTACAGACCGCAATTACGGCCCGGTCGGGATCACGCTCGGCGACACACTGTTGACGATAGGCATCGAGCTGTGCTGCATTCTCTATTTTTTTCATAACTTTATCCTTCGATAAAATAGGTTTCAATACTTTTAAGATACGGCAAATAGAAACAAACCTTGCTGTCGCCCTCTTCGAGGGGGATACCCCAAAGGCACTTCCTCGCTGCTCTCGGGCGCAAACTCAGCCAGCTTAGGGCTAAAAGCCCGCACTGGAGGTCAGTCCCCGCATCGAGGCAGAGGTCAAGTTAACGGAAGCGGTTCAGGATTTCGGGAATCTTTTCGCCTTCCAACTCACCGAAGTAGTCGCCGTCAATTACCGCCACCGGCCCCAAAGCACAGGCGCCGACACAGTTAACCGTCTCGATTGAAAATTTAAGATCGTTGGTGGTACCGCCTTCGGCAATCCCAAGTTCACCTTCAAACGCGGTTAAGATCTTATCCGCACCCCGCACATGACAGGCGGTCCCGACACAGAGACTGACCATATGTTCACCTTTGGGCTCAAGATTAAACGCCTTGAAAAAGGTGGCGATGCGATAGACTTTGGCTATCGAAATTTTAAGACAGGCCGCCAGCGCTTCAAGCTCGGGCCGGGGCAGATAACGGTTTTTGTTACGGCTTTGAATCTCCTGCAGCATGGCAATCAAATTTGCCGGGTTATTGTCGTAGAGGGCTGCCACCTCATTACTTATCTTTTCTGCACTCATTTAGGGCCCCCTTTAATCAAGCTCAGTTGAGCTCATTTTAACTTTTTTCAACAGGCGCTCGTAAGATTTGTCAACCTGCTGCTGAATTTCGGCGATATTATCTTCATTCAGGTGCCGAAAACGACCCTGGGGCTTTAAGTAATCAATTACCGGCCGATGCTTTTTATGGGTTACCGTCATCCGGTATTCACCGTTGACAACCTCATAGAGGGGAAAGACCTTGCTCTCCGCCGCAATCCGGCCGATACTGACCGCCAGATTAGGTGCCATACGCCAGCCTGTCGGGCAAGGAACAAAACAGTGAATATAAGCTGGTCCCGGAGTTTCTGACGCCTTTTTCACCTTCTCCATAAGATCGAAGGGGTAGCTGGGCGAGGCCGTGGCAACATATGGGATGTTGTGAGCTGCCGCAATCTCGACAATATTTTTTTTCATCGTATGCTGACCCAAAGGATCGGCCGCACCCGCCGGTGAAGTCGTGGTAGTCGCCCCATACGGAGTTGAACTTGAACGCTGAACCCCGGTATTCATATAGGCTTCATTGTCATAACAGATATAGATCATATCATGGCCCCGCTCCAGAGCCCCGGAGAGTGCCTGAAGGCCGATATCAACCGTACCGCCGTCCCCGGCCTGGGCCAGAATCGTGATTTTCCGATCAACTGGATATTTACCTTTCTTTTGCAAAATTTTAACCGCAGCCTCAACCCCGGAGGCAACTGCTGCAGCATTTTCAAAAGCGACATGAATCCAGGGCACTTCCCAAGCTGAATGCGGGTAGGATGAGGTAACAATCTCCAGACACCCAGTCGCGTTGGCAATAATATAATCATGGCCCAAAGTCTTGGCGACAAGCCGCGCCGCCAAAAGCTCTGCACAGCCCTGACAGGCACGGTGGCCGCCCGCAAGAAACTCCTGCTGGGGCGCCATTTTGGCGGCATAAACGTTTAAATTTTCCATTATTCCCGCACTCCTATCATCTTGTATTCGTGGATTTCGTTGACTTTTGCCATCGCTTCAGCCTGATCAACCATCTCAATGAAATCATCAACCGTAATATCACGACCGCCGAGACCGGCAATAAAGCTGGCAATATAGGGGCTGTCATCGACATTATAGAGAGCTGAGCGAACTTCACCGGCAACCGGGCCGCCGGCCCCGCCGAAAGAAACAGCCCGATCGATAACCGCCAGGGTTTTGACAGAGCCCATTTCGGCCCGCAGATCATCAGCCGGGAAAGGCCGCCAGAGGCGCAGGCGAATCAGACCGACTTTACGACCCGCTTCCTGCATTTTGTCGATCGCCTCCATCGCAGTTTCGCTAACGCTGCCCATCGTCATCAACAGGGTTTCAGCACCTTCGGCGCGATAGGTTTCGACAACTTTATATTCACGGCCAAACATCTCGGCAAATTCGGCAAAGACCTCTTTGACAACCTTGATTGAGCCTTTCAATACCTCATCCTGACATTTTTTCGCCTCAGCATAGATCTCAGGCACACCGACCGTCCCCATGCTGACCGGATCATCGGGATTGAGCTGAACTGCCGGTTTGTACTCCGGCAGAAATCTGTCAACTTCATCCTGATCGAGAAATTCATGCGGCTCGATAACGTGACTCAACGTAAAACCGTCAAGATTAACGCTGATCGGCAGTAAAACCCGGTGATCTTCGGCAATTTTGAATGACTGTAATGTCAAATCAAAAGCCTCCTGGCCGTTTTCGACAAAGATCGCAATCCAGCCGGTATCGCGGACGCTCATGATGTCGCTGTGGTCGTTCCAGATACTGATCGGGCCGGAGAGGGCCCGGTTGGCGATGGTCATTACGACCGGCAGGCGCAGGGCCGGGATAATAAAAAGAATTTCATTCATCAGGGCGAGACCCTGGGAACTGGTTGCGGTATACGTCCGGGCCCCGGCAGCCGAGGTTCCAGCGCAGACACTCATGGCCGAATGTTCCGACTCAACCGGAATAAACGCGGCATCAAGTTCGCCCTCAGCAACAAGTTCTGAAAGATGCTCGACGATATGCGTCTGCGGAGTAATCGGATAAGCGGCAACGGCATCGACCTTAGCCAGTTTTACGGCTTCACTGATTGCCAGCGAAACCTCAATTCCTACGCGCTTTGCCATTATTCGCCCTCCTCGACCATGCTGATACAGCCGGTCCAGCACTCGGTTGCGCAGATACCACAGCCTTTACAGTGCTCAAGATCAAAATCGTAAGTTCCATCCGCAGCCAGAACAATCGCCCCTTCAGGGCAAACCAGATAGCAGACCCCGCATTTTATACACTTCTCTTTATTGGTCTGCGGCTGCTGCGAACGCCAGTCCCCGGTCCGATACTCGGCTGAGCAGCCGGGCCGGGACACCATAAAGCCCAGTTCATATTCATGCCAGGCTTTTTCATTATATTTCTTCGTCACCGTTTATCTCCTTAATCTCAATATCAGTAGACGCTTGGGGAAAATTAAACCAGTTCAATTTCAGTTTCGGCATAGGCGCGCCGCAAAGCTTTGATATTCTTGGCAGCGATCCGCCCGAAACGGGCTTCCAGCGGCCCGACCAGAGCTTCAACCGGCACCAACTCCGCAGCTTTAACCGCGGCCCCCAGCATTGTCGTATTGGTGATCGGCAAACCCAACTCCTGCAGAGCGATATGAGTGGCATCAACCCGGGCCAGAGAGGTTTTAAAACCGAACTCCGTCCGCAGATCAGCAATCGATTTAGCGCTGTTGATAACCAGCATCCCGTCACTTTTTAAGCCCTCGGTAACATCGACAATCGACAAGACTGAAGGGTCAAGCACCATCACCACATCCGGAGTGTAGACCTTGGTCCGGTTGCGAATTCTTTTTTCGCTGACGCGAGCAAAGGCAACCACCGGTGCGCCCCGGCGTTCAGGGCCGAAACTGGGAAAGGCCTGGGCAAATTTGCCTTCGTTGATCGCGGCGATAGCCAACATCTCAGCCGAGGTCACCCCGCCCTGACCACCTCTGCCGTGTACTCTGACTTCGATCATAGGAAGCTCTCCTTTGTAATTAGTTATTAAAAATAACCGCAAAAACTATATTTCATTGTATACAATGTTGTTTAATGGTGTACTGTATACAATGCAAAAAAATAAAAGTGAAGCGTTAATTAAGCAAAATAGCTTAAATTAGTAAAATTTAATTTCCGGGATAATAATTTCCCAAAGTCGATGGTGTAAAAATCAGGTGATTGTTCGTTATTTACTGCCTGAAAATCAGGATATTACGGCAAACTTCATAGGAGGCTGTCCGAGAATAGAAATTTTTTCTCAGATCGAGGCATTTTTTATAAATAAGCACAGACATACATCTAGTATTTCGAGCATTATTTAGAAAAAATAACGAAGAGCTGGGGAAAAAGAGCATTCTCGGACAGCCTCCTAGAGTGGACCGCGGCCATCCAGAGACTTACGAATAGTAATCGGATCCATATATTCAAGATCGGCACCGACCGGCAAACCACACGCCGGTCGGCTTAATTGAACCCCTAAGGGTTGCAGGATTTTACTTAAAAGCAGAGCCGTGGCGTTCCCTTCAACCGTCGGGTTGGTGGCGATAACGACTTCGTTGATTTGCTGTTTTTCAACTAACTGTCTCAGTTTATCAAGACGTAAATCATCGGGTCCCAACCCCTGCATCGGGGCAAGATTCCCATGTAGAACAAAATAGCGCCCGCGAAAAGCGCCGCTATTTTCGATTGCAACCGCATCTGCCGGATACTCAACCACACACAACTGGTAGACTTCACGATGCGGATCCCGACAGATAGCACAGGGATCACTCTCCGTCAAGTTCTGACAAAATGAACAAAGTGACAAGCGTTTTTTGACATCCAGAATCGCCTCAGCTAACTTACCGGCATCACCATCAGGCATCCGCACCATATGAAAAGCCAGGCGGGCAGCCGTCTTCCGACCAATCCCCGGCAGTTTTTTTAACTGATCAATCAGTCCGCTAAGTGAATCAGGATAACTATTCATATACTCCAGTTTTCGGTCGGCATCAGGCG
>JAOZKP010000478.1 GCA_029935295.1 bacterium
CATCCGGAGCCATCTTTTTTTGTAGCGGGCCCATCGGCAGAGCTCCGAAACAGAGCTCACTGACGTTGATTCCGGTTCGGCCTAGAGTGAAATATTTCATGTTCAGTTATTTCCGGTTTGTAGCTCAACAGTTAAAAGAGATTCTTTGCAGTGTAACGGCCCTTGCTATTTGGTTGACTTCTGTTTCTCAGTCAGGTGCTCCTGTGTGAGTCGATAGGCGATGTAATATTTGTAGATATTGCTGACGTATTGAACTGTTTCCCGGCCGATGCGCTTCGCGGCGGCAACCTCGACGTTGGCAAACCAGACATTTTTATCAAGTCCCATCTTTTCTGTGAGGGTTCGCATTTTGGAGATTTTTCGCGGTCCGGCGTTGTATGAGGCAAAACTGAACAGCATCTTGTTGAGACCATCCATGTTCTGCTTGTCGGCATAGTAGTTGTCGTAAATAAAGCGCAAGTATTTTGTGCCGGCGATGATATTATTTTCGATTTTGTCAATATTAGAAATGCTGACATTCTTATCTGCAGCGGTACTTTTTAAAACCTGCATTATACCAATGGCTCCCGCTGAACTGCGTTTTTTCTGGTCAAGCTGGGATTCCTGAAAAGCTAAGGCCATAAGCATCAAATGGTCGAAATGGAACTGTTTGCCGTTTTTTTTGAAGATCTTTACTGTCTGGTCAAAGCGTTCTCGCTCCGCCTTACGATTAGGATTTGTTACCCAGCGATTATTTTTGAAGTAGCGTTTAATGATTATATTGCCGAGCAGGGTTCCCTGACGATGTTTCTTGACAAACTGATTGACAATATTTTTCAATTGGGGACTGTTTTTTCGGAAAGCCCAGGCAATCTTCCCGCCGGAATGGATTGTCAGATCCTCCCTGACACTTAAATTATTATAGATTCCCGCCCAGAATTTGGCTTTATGAAGATCGACTACGACCCAAGGCAGGATGTTAGAGTTGACCATTTCCAAAAGGTCAGCATCTTCAAGGTATTTTTCGGCTGGCTTAAGAACAATCTTTTTCCGTTTCTCTTTAGCAAATGTCTGGTTTAATGCCTGCAGGTGTTCATAATAGCTGCTGGAGCGGCGCACGGTGATACTGCGTCCAGCCAGATCTGAAAGTTTTTCAAGTTTTGCCGACTTTTTATTGGTAACCAGAACCTCTTTTACTTTTTGCACCAAAGGGGAGGAAAAATCGACTTGTTTCAGGCGTTGCGGGGTTATCGTCAGGTTAGCAACTGCGAGATCGCCGAGACCCTCAGCCAGATCTGTGAACAGCCGGTCCCGGGTTGTCGGAACAAATACTACACGAATTTTGATAGTACCTTTCTTAAGTTTTTTATTGACAAATTTTTCAAACAGTTTCAGCCCTTCATAGGCTGTTCCCTGAGCGCGGCCATTGTCGAAGAAGTAGAGCATATCATTATAGACGACCAGGGCTCTGATTATATGGCGTTGGTCCATTGCCGAAAAATCACCGGTAAATTTTTCGTTGTGGAGCAGTTCATCATGTTTGGTGTCGGGGCTGGTACCGGCATAACCGGCGGTCACGACAATAAACATAGTCAAAAAGATGATTAAAAACAGTAGCAGATATCGGCGCTTGGATTTTGACAGCATAACAAAACCTTCTTTTATGAAAATTATTTGATGTGTGACTCAATTACGGTTTCAACAAAGATGCAAAGGTGCCAAGAAAACCGAAAGGGTGCGGGTTTAGGCTTCGCCCCTCCGTAACTGGGGTCATTGCTTTAGCTTTGACCTCATTAACGAGGGCGAAGCAATGTTTGACCTGAAAAGCCGGTGGTAAAAAATTCTAAAAAAAATTTAAAAATCGATAAGTTAATTTAAGTTAGAAAGTTGTGTTAAAATGAAAATAGCTTAAGGTGGAAACAATGTCAATAAATGAAAGTATTTATAGTTGCCACAAATATTTTATTGCGGTGCCGGCACTGCTTCTGGTGCCGGCCGGGGTTGAGATTCCGGCTGTGTCTGGGATTGCTGGTGCAGAAATTCCAGGCATGGATTTTTCTCAGGGTTGCCATTCTTGGCTACCATTTCCCAAAGATAGTTTATGCCGATAGCCGGCAGAAAAAATTGCGGTGCCAGAATAGCTCCGCCATACAGCAGGGTTG
>JAOZKP010000479.1 GCA_029935295.1 bacterium
TGTTTAAACAGCGGGTTACATTACTGCCGGGGGCGGCGGATTCATTGCGTAAGGTGGCGGCCTGCGGCCTGAAACTGGCGGTAGTGACTTCAACTCCGCGGCTGAATATGCCGGCTAAACTCGAGCCGTTGCAAGCTGCCGGCGTTTTTGACCTGTTGCAGGAGGTAATAACCGCTGACGACACGGAGCTGAAAAAACCGGCTGCTGATCCTTTGCTCGAATGTTGCCGTCGGTTGGCGACCGAACCTGGAAAATCTGTCTATATTGGTGATACCTTAATCGATATTCAGGCAGGTAAAGCTGCCGGTACCCGCACTATCGGTGTCCTCACCGGTTTTGATACCTGCGAAATGCTGCAGGAGGAAGAGCCGGATGCGATAATTTCAAGTTTAGCCGGATTGTCAGAAGTTGTTTTAATGTGAAAATCAGAAAAACGACAGTTGCCGAGCCCAAACTATAAAAACTTTATGATGCTTTAGAGTTTTCCACTTCTTATAATCGATATCAATAACCAGAATCCCATAAATCCTGCGAAGAGAAAACCGGTCAATCCGATAATCGGTATTTCATGCCATTTGGGCGGAATGCCGGAGAGCACAATCAGGCTTGAGCCGATCACTAAGGATGCCAGGACAATGGCAAAGGAGAGCCGGTTGCTGATACGATCGTGGGTGGCGAGCATCGGTTCCAAACCACGATGTTCAAACTCCATCTTTACTTTGCCCTGCCTGGCCAACTTGAGAATTGTTCGAATCTCCCCGGGGATATCCTTTAAAAGATGAAAAAATTCAGTGCCGGAGCTGGTCACATCTTTGGCAATTCGGCGGGGGGTGATGCGGTTTAGCTGGATACGTTTAATAAACGGAGCCGCCTCTTCCATGACATCCAACTCTGGATCGAGTACCCGGCCGAGTCCTTCCACCGTACTTAAAGCTTTAATCATCAAGAAAAGGTCAGGGGGGATACAGAGGTGATGCCTGGTTGTCAGTTGCAAAAGCTGATGCAACATCGCCCCCAGTGCCACGTCCTTTAAAGGACGGTAGCAATGTTGATCCATAAACTCAGCCACATCCCTTTCCAGGGCGGGATAATCCGGACCCCCATCTGAAAGAGTGAGTTTAAGCAGGGCTTGAGCTGCATCTCTCTCATTCCGATGGACAATGCTCATGATCAGGTCGGCGAAATTTTCCCGCATTTCCAGATTGAGCCGCCCCATCATACCGAAATCTATGTAGCAGACAATATTATCCGGCATAATAAAGATATTTCCCGGATGGGGATCGGCATGAAAGAAACCATGGACAAAGATCTGTCTCATGATCAGGATAAGACCTTGTCGAGCAATTACTTTCCGATCCAGTCCCTCCTTTTCCAACTCGTTAATAGCGGAGGCCTTAACCCCATAGATATGTTCCATGGTCAGCACCCGCGAGGTCGTGGCTTCGCGATAGACCTGCGGCACATAAACCGCAGGCTCATCCTCAAGTTGCCGGGAAAACCGCTCCGTGTGGGCCGCTTCCAGGGTATAGTCCAGCTCTTTATCCAAGGTTCGGGCAAACTCTTCCACGACCCTGGTCGGATGCTGGATCTCCCATCCTTCCAGATGGCGCTCCATCAACTCCGCCAGATGCATCATGATTTCCAGATCCACTTCAATCTTACGGTGGATGCCGGGACGCTGTACCTTAACAACTACATCTTTGCCATCAAGCATTTTCGCCTGATGAACTTGACCGATGGAGGCAGCGGCCAGAGGTTGTTCATCAAAATTTGAAAAAACCTGCTCAATTGGTTTATGAAGTTCATTTTGGATAACAACTTCGACCTCCCGGTAGGGAAATTGCGGAACTTCATCCTGAAGTTTTTCCAGCTCTTGCATAAACTCAATCGGCAAGAGGTCGGGGCGGGTTGAAAGAATCTGGCCCATCTTAAGAAAGGTGGGCCCCAACTCTTCCAGAACCATCCTTACCCGAACTGCACGAGAAAGCGTTTCGATTCTCTCCCGGCGTTTACGAGAGATCATCTGCAACCCGATTTCAAGGTAGTATTCGATATTTAGTGCGTCAACCAGATCACCAAAACCATACTTAAAAATCACGGTAAGAATTTGCCGATAACGCTGCATGTGCCGGTAAGTAC
>JAOZKP010000480.1 GCA_029935295.1 bacterium
ACTATGGGTTTAAACATCTCTCTGATAGTCAAATTCAGACCAATCAGCAGACTCTTTGCGCCAAACCAAAGCTCACCGAAATATCCTCGATTTTTCATAGAAGTTTAACCAATACAGCTGTAATGAGAAGATTAACCAGAGCGAAAGGAATTAAATATTTCCAGCAAAAGGTCATAAGTTGATCAAAACGTACTCTCGGGTAGGTCCAGCGTACCCAGATCATAACAAAGAGCAGACCATAGACCTTGAGCATAAACCAGAAAATTCCAGTATAATCACCTAATGGCAAAGGAATCCCCTTCCAGCCGCCGAGAAAAAGAACCGTGGCTATGGAGCAGACCGTAAACATATTGGCATATTCAGCAAGGAAGAAAAAGCTAAAGCCCATCCCGCTGTACTCGGTGTGAAAACCAGCCGTCAGTTCACTCTCCGCCTCCGGCATATCAAATGGAGCACGGTTGGTCTCGGCCATGCCGGAAATAAAATAGATAATAAAAGCCAGCGGTTGAATCAGGATGAACCAATAATATTTCTGGGCCGCAATAATCCCCTGGAGACTGAAGGTACTGGTCATCAAAATAATGGAGAGGAGGGAGAGCAACATCGGAATCTCGTAAGAGACTGCCTGAGCTACGGAACGAAAAGTTCCAAAAAGTGAATATTTATTGTTTGAGGCCCAGCCGGCAACCAAGATAGCAATAACATTAATCGAGGTCATCGCGAGAATGAATATCAGACTGATATCCATCGAGACGATTTGCAACTTGCGGGCAAAAGGTATGACCACAAAAGGCAAAACACACGGGGCAAAGGAGAGCACCGGAGCCAGACGAAAAAGAAACTTATTTGAACCTTCCGGCACCACCAGCTGTTTACCGATTAATTTCAAACCATCGATAAGCAATTGTAAAATTCCGTGCGGTCCAACTTCCATAAGCCCCGGCCGACGCTGAATATGGGCCGATACCTTACGTTCCATATAACCGAGAATCATGGCATTGAGAAAAACAAAAGCCACCACTAACACTGCGGCGATGATCATACGTAATAACTCAGGGGGCATATCGCTACTCCACTAAAAAGTAAACCAGTGAAATCTATTTTTCAATCGTAACTATTCAATCATCAAATAAATCTATCGATCAATTTCGGGGATAACCAGATCCAAACTACCCATGGCCGCAACCAAATCAGATAAGAGCATGCCACGACAAAGTTCCGGCAAAACACTTAAATTTGAATAGGACGGTACCCGAATTTTGAGACGATACGGAACATCGCCCCCCCCGCTAACCATATAATAGGTCAACTCACCCCGGGCCGCCTCAACCGCAGAGCTGCAGTCTCCGGTCGGCATTTTCATTTTTTTCGGAGCTTTGTTGAGAAATGGCCCATCCGGCAATTGATCAAGGGCCTGCTCAATAATCCTTAAACTCTGCTCAATCTCTGCCAGACGTACCAGATAGCGATCATATGAATCACCGTTGCTACCAAGCGGAATCTCAAAATCGAACTTAGGGTAGACTGAATATGGTTCGTTTTTCCGCACATCGTAGGAGATTCCGGAACCCCTTAAAACCGGGCCGGTAACCCCGTAACGTTGAGCCATATCCGGGCTGATAATGCCAACCCCTTCAGTTCGTTTAATAAAGATAATATTACCGGTCACGAGTTTGTTATAGATGTCGAAACGCTCCCGCTGACGCTTGATGAATGCCCGGGTTTTTTCAACAAATTTATCGTCAATATCCTTGCAGACCCCGCCAACCCTGAAATAACAGTAAGTCAAACGGGAACCGGTTACATCTTCAAGGATATCCAGCACCTGTTCACGGTCATCAAAGGTGTAGAGAATCGGGGTGAAGGCCCCCATATCAAGCAACATCGCACCAATCCAGAGATGGTGGCTGACAATCCGGTTAAGCTCTGAAGTAATCACCCGGATATATTCAGCCCGGGCCGGAACTTCAATCTGGCAAAGTCGTTCATAAAGGGCAACATAACCGTGATTATATTGCAGGGCGGCAGCATAATCCATGCGCCCGGTATTGGGCATGAAAGCCATCCAGGTTTTAAGCTCACCCATCTTCTCCTGCATGCGGTGACCATAACCTAAAACGGGTTGGGCTTCGACGA
>JAOZKP010000481.1 GCA_029935295.1 bacterium
GTATGTCAAAAAAGACAAGCAAGATGTAAAGGTTATTGATGAACGAGTCCTAAGCTCAAGCAAAATGCTATATCCTCAAAGTAGAGATTATCAGCGACAAGGACTTTGTTACGCATATTTACGATGAAGCTTAACCAGTTGAGAAAGTGTTTTCGTTTAAATCTCCTCCTTTTTCCATGCCCATTATTGATGTTCGGCGATGAAAATATGAGCAACCATCAGTTATTGGTAGTGATGCAGGTTTTCTGCAGACTCTCAACATATCTTGAATAAAACTAAACGTATTGGTGACAATTTGAAAAACAAAAAATTCTATCAAGAGAATGAATACTTTTCATCCATATTGAATACCATTCCCCATGGGATTTATATCGTCAATGAAGAGTTTGATATCCAATATATAAATTCTGTTATTGAAAAAGATTTTGGTCCTGTTGCTGGTCAGAAATGCTACCAATATTTCCATGAAAGGACGAAAATATGTCCGTGGTGTAAAAACGATACAGTATTCTCAGGTAAAGCTGTAAGTTGGGAATGGTATTCAAAGAAAAACAACAAATATTACGACCTTTACGATTGCCCTATCCAAAACCCGGATGGCACAATATCCAAATTTGAAATTTTCACAGATATTACGGAGCTAAAAGGTGCAGAAAAAAAATATGAACAAGCCGAAAAAGCATTGCGCCGATATGAACAAATTATTGAGGCTACAAATGATCATATGTCATTTATCGACCAAAACTATACCTATATTGCTGTAAACAATTCTTACTTAAAAGGACACCAGAAGACACGTGAGGAAATAATAGGTAGCTCTGTCGAAGAGCTAATGGGGCGCGATCAGTTCGAGCAATTTTTAAAAGAAAAACTGGATCGTTGTTTAGCCGGTGAAGAAATTCATTACCAGGCATGGTTTTCTTTTCCGGGTATAGGGCAACAATATATGGATGTTTCGTACTACCCTTTTCTCGACAGTAACGATGAAATCACTGGAATAGTTGTCAGTTCTCATAACATCACTGAACAAAAAGAACTGGAGATTCAAAAAGTAGAAAAAAGTCGCCAGGAAGAACAACGTCTGAAACTTGAGAGTTTGAAAACTATGGCCGGAGCTATTGCTCATCGTTTCAACAATGCTATGACGGCAGTACTGGGAAACCTGGAGCTTATGCAGCTCACCTTACCTGATGACGCAGAAGAATATGATATGGCAGTAGATGCTGCAAAAGCTGCCAAAGGAGCATCCCAGGTTGGTTCCATGATGCTGAGTTATGTTGGCCAAAGACCCTTACAGCTACAAACACTCTCTCTTTCAGATCTAGCCAGAGAAAGTGTAATAACATTAAAGAGTCACTTTCAACCCCAAATATCCCTAAAGTTTTATTCACCCAACCAAGATATTTACTGCTCTGTTGATCCGCCACAAATAAAAGAAGTTCTGGAGAGTGTACTCACCAATGCTTTGGAAGCTTTGGAAAATGCCAAGGGAAGCATAGAAATTACATTTGGTTCTCAATACTGTCTGGCAAGTTCTTTTCCTTTACCATTTCAAGGACCAAACGCCCGAAACGGTGTTTATTCCTTTTGCCAGATAAAAGATACTGGTCATGGTATCAATCCAGAAAATCTGCTGCGGATTTTTGAACCGTTTTACACTACCAAATTTGTTGGCAGGGGTCTTGGCCTTGCGTTGACTGTTGGTGTTATGCAATCACACCACGGTGCTGTCAGTGTTGAAAGTAGTCAGGGTGAAGGGACGACTGTTAAAATACTATTGCCATCTATAGAACCATCATCACAAAAAACAGCCCGCTTTTTGAGAGAAAAAGAGAGTGAAACAGCACAATTGTCAGGAAATATACTACTCGTTGACGATGAAGAGATGGTTCTTGAGGTTGGTTGCAAAATGCTTGAAGCACTTGGGTATACAGTATCCACGGCTATGAATGGACAAGAGGCTATAGATAAGATTCTTAAAAAAGATACTGACTTCTGCGCTGCTATAATAGATGTATCAATGTCCGGGTTGGATGGTATTGGAGCGATGAAGGAAATTAAAAATATTAATCCTGTCTTACCCATCATTTTGAGTAGTGGATATTCCGAAAATGACTTCTCTTTTAAAAAAGAAG
>JAOZKP010000482.1 GCA_029935295.1 bacterium
AAATTAACGGAGTCGTAACCATCAGCGGCGGCACTGTCATTCTGGAAAATATAGTTATCAAGTAGAGCACTGCACGGATATGAATAAAGGCGAAAATACGTGACTTTGCCGGATAATTTTATCAAATATTATCTGGTCAGATTTATCGGGGTATTAGGGGCTTCAGGGCTGATTTTACTGAGCCTCTGGAATCCGGGATTTATTAATAATCTGCGCCTTAAAGCCTATGACGTTCTCTTGCGGGAAGAGCCAGCCTCGGCGACAACCGCAAAAAAGATATATATTGTTGATGTCGATGATCACAGTCTGGCTGAACTCGGACAATGGCCCTGGCCGCGCTCACTCTGGGCGGAAATTATCTACAATATCGGCAAAAACAGACCCCTGGCGATTGGTCTCGATATAGTTTTTGCCGAGCCCGACCGTTCATCTCCGCACCAGGTTGCGGCCTCTCTTAATGCCTTCAATCTTTCTGCCGCCTGTCGCGAGCAGCTGCTTAAGCTTCCGGACAATGACCAGATTCTGGCGGAATCCCTGGAAAATTTCCCTGTAGTGCTCGGTTTTCCCTTTATTTTTTCGCGCTCAGATATTGTTGAAACTGCTATTCCTCAGCGTTTTAATCGATTTGCATTGGTTGGTAATGAAAACCCTACTGCCTGGCTGTTTCAGGCTGGCAGTGCGGCATTCAATCTTGCCAAGCTGGAAACTGCCGCTATTGGCAGCGGGTTTTTTAATGTTCTGCCGGATGCTGACGGCATCATTCGGCGGGTGCCTTTAGTGGTGCAGTGTACCGGGAGAATTTTCCCATCCCTGGTTCTGGAGATGTTGCGGATCGGCGAACGGGTTCCCTTAAACCGGGTCCATGCCACCAGTAACGGTCTTGAGGGTGTCAGCTGCGGGGGCTATGAAATTCCCACCGATGCCAATGGTCAGATCAATGTGCATTACCGCAGTCCCGGAAAAAGTTTCACTTATGTTTCGGCAGTTGATATCATGACCGGTAAAATTGATGGCCAGATCTTTGCCAACAATTATGTTCTGATTGGAGCTTCGGCTCCGGGCCTGGTCGATATTGTGGCGACCCCGGTTTCGGCCATGATACCCGGTGTCGAGGTGCATGCGCATGCTCTAAATACTATTTTGACCGGTTCCTGGGTCCGGGAGCCGGACTGGGCCCGGGGAGCGGAGTTAATTTATTTACTGATGATCAGCTTGATCCTGATTATTCTGGTTCCGGCAGTCGGCGCCTTACGCGGCGGGGTGGTATTTATAGTTGCCGGCAGCGGCATCACTTACTTTTCTTACTGGCTTTTCAGTCGGTACGGTTACTATCTTGATGCAGTTTACCCGCTGTTATGCAGTACGTTGCTGTTCGGCCTGCTGACTTTTATGAACTATTTGTTGGAAGAGCGAATTCGCCAGCAGACGAAAAATACTTTTTCCAAATATGTTTCACCGGATCTGGTTGAAGAGCTTCTGCGAAATCCGGGGAAGATTAATCTGAGTGGTGAAGAGCGGGTATTGACCGCGCTCTTTTCAGATATAAGAAGTTTCAGCCGGATGTCGGAGATCCTGTCTCCGGAAGCTGTATGTACCACTTTAAACCAGTATTTGACTGCGATGACCGATATCTTGATGGACAATCGCGGAACCGTAGATAAATTTATCGGCGATGCCATCTTTGCTTTCTGGAATGCCCCGCTTTATGACGCTGAGCATGCCCGTAACGCTCTTACTGCGGCCCTGGCCATGCGCGATGGGCTGGTTGAATTAAATCAAATTTGGACAGCTAAAAATATGCCGATTTTAAAGGTTGGTATCGGGATTCATTCGGGGCCGGTTCAGGTTGGTAATATCGGTTCAAAAAATCGTTTGAGTTATACCGCAATAGGTGATAATGTCAATCTTACCTCCAGGCTTGAAGGGGTGACAAAGCAGTACGGCGTCTCTATTATTGTCAGTGCTTCGACTTGGGAGATGGTTGACAAAGATGAGTTTGTTTTCTGTAAACTGGATCGTATCCGGGTGGTCGGCCGCCAGGAACCGGTTACTATTTTTGAGCTGGTTGATCATAAGGAGTTGGTTTCAACAGAGCAAATAAAGGCAATTAAAGCCTACGAAGAAGCTTTAGAAAT
>JAOZKP010000144.1 GCA_029935295.1 bacterium
TATCATGGGGAATCAGGAGGTCCGCTGGCACTTGCGGCACGCAGATCACCTGGGGCGGAGCCGCCAGAGCCAGGGATGGCAGCAGGAGGAAGATCAAAAACACCAATAGAATAGCAAATAAAACTTTGTCGTTTAAATGTGTCGTATCAGTGTGTGTTTTCATGACGGAATCCTCTTTAGAAATTTATTGCTTCGCAATTCCAATTCAATCATAATAGATCTGTATTGTGCCCCCAGATTTTGCCTGAATATAAGTATTAACCATAGGTGTTCATGATCGGCCTCTATTTTGTTGTTTGTTTAATTGTTGGCGTTCCCCCGTTTAAGGTTCTGCAAAAAATGAATGTGCAAAAGAAATTCCTGCACTCTGAAAAAATGGGCCAACGTCTTTAATCGTATTTGTCATGACGCTTAAATTTGATTGTAACCCGCTAATTTCACTGGAAATTCTTATCTGACCCCCGTTTTGGATAACAACTCCTACTTTTTCAGATACTTGGCTAATCGTACGTTCTGCCTCATAAGCCTTTGTGCTTACCTTCGCAGATTGAGCCGACCTGATAGGACCTAATCCGGAAGGAGGACGCGCAAAGATAGAGCCTAAGGTGTTAAATCCACTCTGGATTAACAGCAGGGTATTATAGATTTTTAAACCCTTCTCACTTGCCCCTCGCCAACGTTCACTAAATTCCAATAAACGATTGGCTTTTTGCATAAGACCAAGTCCAAGGAGTTGAACTTCTTCACTAGGGCTTGTCAATAAATACATGCCCGTATATTTCAACTCGAAGGCAATACCATACAATTTGACGTAACTAGTAATCGCAACCGCACTAACAAATGTTGGTACCATTGAAGTAACTAAAACTGACAATACTGACAAAGCACTCATCTGTTCAGTTAAGCAACATAAACCAGAAGGATCCCTGAACGTCAACGGATTTGCATTGCAATAAAGATATCTATGAAATGAAACTGGCTCAAACTGACTGCCCAGAATGGGATCATGGGTCATGAACCTTCCGGCATTCTGATTATAATACCGGGCCCTTAAGTAGTAGAAACCGACATTGGAATCATACTGTTCCCCGGTGTAGAGGTAGCGATTTTCGGTGGCTCCATCCCAGCCGAGCAGGGTTCCAAAGGCATCGTAGACATAGCTGTCGGTTATATTTCCCGATGTATCGGTCAGTTTTCGGGTGCTCATCTGGCCGTCGTAGTGATAGTAGGAGATAACCCCACTGCGGGTCTGGCTGAGCAGGTCATTACCATAGACATAGCGCGCCAGCAGGCTGCCGCCGCTATCACGCTCTTCCAACACCTGGGCATACGATCTGTTCTTGTCAACCAGGTAAGCGATAAACACTCCACCGTTGTCCGAAGCGGTTCTGATGCCGTCCGCATCGTACTCGTAGACCGTGGTGCTCCCACCTTCCTGGGCCTGCACCAACCGGTTTTCATAGTCGTAACCATAGGTTGTCGTTACAACACCGTCCGATTTCCCGACCGTATTGCCGTTATTGTCGTAGGCGTAGGTGTTGGTAGAAACTGGTCTTGCCTCCGTAATCAGCTGGTCGTTGACGTTGTAACTATACGTAACGACTCCGCTCGAATCACTCTTCGTCAAGCGGTTGCCTACAGTATCGTAGGTATAATCAATGGTTTCATTGCCCAGCACCGGATCGGTGATCTCTTCCTGCACCAGACGGTAGAGGCTGTCGTAAGCGTAATCAATGATTCTTCCCGTGTCTTCCGTAACCCTAAAACGATTGCCTGCAGGTCCGAGCGTATAGGTATAGCTCGAGATCATCCCCCCGATCGAATCGCTGTTCTCTAGGTAGATGAGCCGATTTAGGCTGTCGTAGTTATAGGTAACCACGGTACCGTTCGGATACGTCACGCTCGCCCGGTTACCCAGATTGTCATAGGCATAGGCTGTTACTCCAGCGGACGGGTCGGTGACGCCCACCAGGCGATTCAGGGCGTCGTAAGCATAAGCGGTTGTTCCCGAAGGCACGGTCACCGATGTCCGGTTGCCCTTTGCATCGTAGGTATATTCGATGGCGGAACCATCGGGATAATGCACTGCAACCATCCGGTCTCTCGAATCGTACACATAGAAAGTAATGCCCCTGGCATCCGTAACGTTATCTCGTCTACCGGTGGGGGTAAAAGCGAACGCCACCTCCGATGCATCGGGATACTGTTTGCGGAGCAGCCGATTCATTGAATCGTAGGTGTAGGCGATTGCCTCACCATTAAAATCGGTCTTGCTTACCGGGTTGCCGTTGGCATCATAGGAAAAGCTTTCGCCCTGCCCCATGGGCAATGTTCTGGTCAGAGCTCTACCCAAGACATCATAGTTAAAAGAGGTTGTGTTGCCGTTGGCATCGGTCTGGGTAAGTTTGTTTCCTGCTGCATCATATGAGTAGGTGGTGATGTTGCCCAGGGCATCCGTAACCTGAACCAGGCGGCCAAGAGGATCATACTGGAATTGGGTTGTGCCCCCGGCCTGATCGGTTTCGGATAGTTTTCTCTGCTTACTGCAGCTTGAGGCGTAGACTGCCGTGGTTGTAGTTCCATCCGGGAAAGTTGTTATCGTTTTTCTTCCCAAGGCATCATAGCCGAACTGCGTCGTATGTTCATTGGCATCGACCACACTTATTTGGTTGCCGTTGGCATCATAGGCAAAAGTGGTGATATTACCCAAGGCATCGATGGTTCTGATTTTCCGGCCCGCGACACCGTATGCGCTCTCCGTCCGGTTGCCGTTTTCATCAATTGTAGCAACCATTCTCCCAACCGCATCATACTCAAACCGTATGCTGCTACCGTCCGGATGCACAATCTGAACAAGTCGGTTAAGGGTTCTTTCAGAATTGTTGTTGTACGCTGCCGCAACATATTCATATTCTGTAGTTCGGTCGGCTTTGTCCGTAGAAGTTGCAAGATTACCATTGGCGTCATAGGTTTTGGTTGCGGTGCTCCCGTCAGGATACCTGGTCAGGATCAGCTTCCCGTTGGCATCATACTCGTATTCCGTGCGGTTGCCGTTTTTGTCCACTTCGGCGGATCTCTTCCGAGCTGAGTTGTATTCCGTGGTGGCGATATTCCCCAGGGGGTCAGTCGTCAGTATCAGGTTGCCGAGATGGTCATATTCCTTAACAGTCGTATTGCCCAGGGCATCAGTTTCAGTCAGCACATTGCCGCCGGCATCGTACGTCCAGGTGGTGGTGTTGCCCAGGGGATCGGTTTCAGTTATCTTGTTACCGTAAACATCGTAGGTATAGGTCCATACATTACCCTCGCAATCGGTTTTGGATGTCCGGTTGCCGGAGGCATCATAAGTATAAGAAATCACACTCCCCAGAGCATCAGTTTTGGATAACCAATTCCCTTTGCTGTCGTAGGTGTAGGTGGTGACATTCCCGAGGGGGTCGGTTTCCGTCAGGATCTGGTTTCTGCCGTTGTAGGTCCAGGTGGTTGTATTGCCCAAGGGATCGGTTTCCGAGAGCTTGTTATCCCGCTCATCGTAGATCCAGGCAGCCGTATTGCCCAGGGCGTCGGTCTTGGAGAGCTGATTGCCGTGATCGTCGTATGTATACCTGGTTACCTTGCCAAGGGGGTCGGTAACAGCAATCACATTGCCGTCACTGTCGTATTCATAGGCAGTAGTGTCACCATTACGATCCGTGACATATTCGGTTACGTTTTCCGTGTCATGAAAAATATCGATGCTGCTTCCCAATCCATCCACGGTGCCGATCATGCGTCCCTTTTCGTCGTACTGGATCTGGAGGACTTCGATACCCTGCGGATCGATGATGCTCATGAGATTGTGTTCATAATCATAACCGTATTGGGTTACATCTCCTTCCTGATTCGTAAACGCGATCAAATCACCATTGTCGTTATAGCTATACTGTACTGTGGCTCCCTCGGGATCGATAATTTGCGTAATCCGATTTTCGCTGTCACGCTCCATGTCGATGGCAAGACCCGTGGAATGGGTAACGCCATCCGGGCCAAAGGTGAGGGTGTTCCCATTCCGGTCGGTAATACTTTGCAGACCGGAGATTCTGGAAATAATATAGACGATCCCCTCCGCCGTAGTCAGTCTGAACAGGTCGGGATCAAAGGGCTCCATATCCCAATCATAGAGGGTATCACCGGCAAGGCCGCCCACAAGAATCAGGTCAGCTGAGCCCACAACATCCAGGGTTGAGGTGGTCCCTTCGAGCGGGGTAAAGGCTGCGATCACCCATTCCGGATCCAGAGCCGGTTGGGTTGAAAATTCCGGCGTAAATTCAAAGCGGTCCTGACGACCGTCAGCATAGGTAACCAGAACTTTCGGGATATTGGGGGTTGTGAGTTTATAGATCCATGCCATGCACTGCCCCATAAATGCTTGGAAGCAGTAATCATAATCGGCATACCAGTTGTAGCCCAGGGTGCGGGTCACCTCTACCTTGATTCCTGAACCGAGCAGCATATCCCAGCCCACGCCAAAATCGCCTTTCTCCTTGTCAAAACTGTTGTAGGCACGGGTTACCGTCAAGGGAATACCGGCAACCGGGATGAGGATATCTTCGAAGCCCAGGCTAAACTGGCCGATCTTGAGCTTGCTGTTGATCTCTATAGGCTCGCTTGACTGCCCCCCGGAAACGTTTCCGTTGGCATCATAAGCGGTAATACGAAGGTCGTAGAGGCCGTTGGTCAGAATCGTGGGGTCGATAGTGCCCAACATCCCGTTTTCAACACAACTACTGCCGTCCGCAATAAGCCTGTAATCATTACTGCCCCGGGGAGCGAGGCTGATCTCGTAGCGGACAAGCGCAGGATCAGATATGGTACCGATAATCTCATATGGCGCTTCAACCGTTAAGCCCGGTGGCAATGAAACGGAAATCTCCGGCGGCTGGGTGTCGTTTGGATCAATTACTTGAAAAGTTGTGGTTGCCGTTCCGGTAGCGCCATGTTCGTCGGTCGCCGTAGCTTCAACCACGTAATTGCCGACTGCCGTAGCTGGGTACTGCGCCTGATCGTTTACCACCGGCACCGGATTGCTATTTACGGTTACGGTCTCCGCAACAACTGCAAAATAACTTGAAATATCCAGTTCTATGATTACCGTATCACCAAGACCCGCCGGATCTGGTGTAACCGTAATACCGATTTCCAGGGCTGGAACCGGTACGAGCACAATCTCCCAGGATTGCGCAGCTTCGCCGCCCTGATTGTCGCTAACCCGTATAGTAACATCGGTAGAGTCGGGACGGTCGGGGCCCTGAGGCCAGAAAATCAGCCCGCTTACCGAAACGATCATTCCCACAGGTGCATTGGTCAATTCAAAGCCTAGTGGATCACCCTCTGAATCCTCAGCAACAACCTGGTAGGAATAATCTGCAACCTCGTAAATCGTCAAAGGAGGAGATGAAGTAATTACCGGCGCAGAGTTGATCGCTTCAGCAACATTTATGGCAAAGCTTTGGGTCGTAGAGTTCCCATATCCATCTCTGACCAGTATCTCAACCGGGTGGCTGCCGGCCTGGGTGCCATCCGGTATCCAGGTGATCAAGCCGGTGACGGTATCGATTCCCATACCGGTAGGAGAAGTCAACAGGCCGTAAATGAGCGAATCACCATCCGGATCGGTTGCTTCAATATTATATGAATATGGTGTTCCCTCTGCAGCGGAGGTGATAGGCGATGAGGTGATGACCGGTGGATTATTGATTATTGGCTCGGTAATTGTTACCTCAATATTGGCGGTATCAATTCCGCCTCTGCCGTCATCAACCTCAAGGCTTGCCTGATATATACCGATGGCGCTGTAGGTGTGGTCCACCTGGATCCCCGTTTGGGCCGGGGTGCTGTCCCCGAAATTCCAGGTATAGGTCAAAGAGTCGCCGTCAAGGTCATAGGAACCGCTTCCGTCAAACTGGACGGGAGTGCCGGTTTCACCCGTATACGGCCCGCCCGCGTCGGCTATGGGCGGCCGGTTGGGAAGCCCCACCTGGCAGCTTGTTTCCGCATGCCCGGTGGCGCCGCCGTTGTCTATTACATAGAGAGTAACGACATAGGTTCCCGGTGCTCCGTAGGTGTGAGTGGTCTGTATCCCGTGTCCATCGCTGCCGTCCCCGAAGACCCAGTGATATCCGGCGATGCCTGATCCGTCCGGGTCAAATGAGCCACTTGCATCAAAGGAAACTTCCTCGTTCACCAGGGCTGCATATGGTCCATTTATGACCACTGTCGGCGGGGTATTGGAGACCGGGGTAATCATAATGGTAAAGAACTGGCTGGCAGCGGCTCTTCTCACATCCTGGACCCGTACCATCACATCATGGGTTCCCACCTGACCGGCAGTGGGAGTCCACTGAATAAGTCCCGTCCGGGCATTAATGGACATGCCTCCCGGAGCCATATCCAGCAGGTAGGTCACGGCACCACCTTCTGGATCTATGGCATCTACATCATATTGATAGAGGGAAACTGCCTGAATAGCGGTCACCGGGTTAGTGGTGATCTGGGGCGGCTGATTTCTTATCCGACCCATGGAATAGAGATATACGGGAGCCGAAAGGACGGTCTCGTCATCCAACTCGCAGCGCACCCGATACCAGTAGTCCTTGTACAATTCTACGTTGTAATCGATGAAAGTGGAATAGGTGGATGAGGTGGTTCCAATACTCGCAAAAGCCTCGTTCGGGCCCTTTTCGGAGCGCAGAATTTCGTACTCATTAACCCCGATGTGGGTCCAGGTAAGCTGGCACTTGGTTGCCTTGGGCCGGGCCGCAAGGTCGGTAACTCCGACCTTATAGATCATCACCTCGCCATAGGCCACATCGGTGAGGTTAGGCTGGCCGCTTCCGGGAAATACGGTGGCGGTATTGTCGGTTACTCGCAGGGCGATATCATGGCGGGCTGGTGTTGCGAATGGAAACAATACCGCTTGTTCGCCAGATCCTTCACTGAAATCATACGGAGCCACAAAATCGGCTTCCCATTCCCAGGAGATAATCGTGTCACCATCTCCTGCATCGATGTCATAGGAGCCGGAGCCGTTCACTTGGATGGGCTCTCCAACCGCCCCGATATAAGGTCCTCCCATAACCGCGGTGGGCGGGTGCGGCGGGATAGTGATATGGATCACGTACTGGGTCGTATCAAAGCGCTCGGGCGTGCTGTTGTCGATCACCTTGAGGGCAACCGTGT
>JAOZKP010000483.1 GCA_029935295.1 bacterium
GTTGTGGTGGAGGGTTTGGTTTTGAAATAGGCCTGGTGGGGGGGGCAAATCTTTATCCTTGACAAAATAACGTTTGAACGACTTTGATGATTTTGGGGTCTGGCTTGACTTATGGGTGTTTGTGGTTTTGTTTGACATAAAGGTATGGTTGTGTGTTATTGAGTATAAGTGAGTATGTTGAGCCTGATTAAATGCTGAAAGATTTTTACAGGTGCAACAATTTTGGTAGATTTCTTTGGTTCTGATGTTTTTCGGGTAGATTAAGATATGTGTGGAATTGCCGGCGTAGTTAATTTTAACGGGGCTGAGGATAAAACTGACCTGCTGCGGCAGATGATTGCAACTTTGCAGCATCGGGGGCCGGATGCCAGTGGCGTTTATGATGTCGGACCAGTGGGGTTGGCTCATACCCGGTTGAGCATTATTGACCTTGAGGGTGGTGATCAGCCGATTCACAATGAAGATAAATCGGTCTGGCTGGTTTTTAATGGCGAGATTTTTAATTATCCGGAATTACGGCAAGAGCTTTTAGCAAAAGGCCACCGGTTTTATACGAAATCCGATACTGAGGTTATTGTTCATCTTTATGAAGAGAAGGGGATTGATCTCTTTCATGATTTAAATGGTCAGTTTGCGCTGGCCTTGTGGGATGAAAAGCGGGGTAAACTTATTTTGGGCCGGGACCGTTTGGGTATCCGGCCTCTTTATTATTATTGTAAAGAAAATCGACTGGTGTTTGGGTCGGAGATAAAGTCAATTTTTGCGGACCGGTCAATTGTAAGAAATCTCGACAGTGAAACTCTGGGGGATATCTTTACGGGTTGGACGCCGCTGGGAGAGAAAACCCCATTTGCCGATATCAGCCAGCTTCCGCCGGGATGTTGGGGGAGTTTTTCTGCTGATGGATTGAAGGTAATCGTTACTGGAGTCTATCTTATAATAATTTGGCAGATGATAGTAGATCGCTGGATGATTGGTGTGATGAAGTTACCGAGGTTTTGACTGACGCGGTCCGGATTCGTTTGCGGGCAGATGTGCCGGTCGGGGCCTATTTGAGCGGCGGCCTTGACAGCACGTTAATCAGCTCTCTGATTAAAAACAGATTCGATAATCGGCTGTGTACTTTTTCGGTTGGTTTTTCAGATGCAGAGTTTGATGAAACCGTTTTTCAGGAAGAGGCGGTAGCGGCCCTGGGAACCGAACATCGGAGTATTAATTGTACGGAAGCGGATATTGGCAGGTTTTTTCCTGAGGTTGTAAACCATGCCGAGGCGCCGATGTTGAGAACAGCGCCGACGCCGTTGTTTATGCTTTCGAAGCTGGTGCAGGAGAGCGGTTTTAAGGTGGTCCTGACCGGGGAAGGCGCGGACGAAATCTTTGCCGGCTACAATATTTTTAAAGAGGATCAAGTGCGGCGTTTCTGGGCCCGGCAGCCGGATTCAGTGATGCGGCCGCGGCTGCTGGAGCGACTTTATCCATATGTATTTAAGGATGGAAACAGTAAGGCACGGGTTTTTTTAGAGGGATTTTTCAAAAAAAATCTAGCGGATACTGATAATCCCGCCTATTCACATTTTTTACGTTGGTTAAATACCCGGCAGCTGCATAACTTTTTTACTCCGGAAGTCAAAGCTGAGGTGGGGTCATTCGCCGATTATTTAGAACGGTTCCGGGAACAGTTGCCGAAAGATTTTATGGCCTGGCCGAGTTTGTCGCGGGCGCAATATAATGAAGCGACTATTTTTATGCCCGGATATCTGCTTTCGTCGCAGGGTGACCGGATGGCGATGGCCCATTCAATTGAGGGTCGATTTCCTTTTCTTGATCATCGGCTGGTGGAGTTGGCCGGACGAATTCCGCCGCGTTATAAATTAAATGGTTTGAGTGAGAAGTTTATTTTGAAAAGAGCGGCCCGGGGGTTGATTCCTGATTCGTTGGCAAAACGTCCGAAGCAACCCTATCGGGCGCCGATCAAGACCAGTTTTTTCGGGAACAAGGCGCCTGAATATGTGACTGAGATGTTGTCTGAGAAGGCTCTGCAGGATTATGGCTGTTTTGACAGCAAAAAAGTTGGCCGCTTAGTAGCTAAGTGTAAGAAACAGAGCGGGGCTTTGCTCAGTGAACT
>JAOZKP010000145.1 GCA_029935295.1 bacterium
TGAGTGAAGTTTTTTTAAGTTGTAATCAAAAATGGAGGTTTGTAAAATGATAAACCAGAAAGTTGAAACCGCATTGAATGAACAGGTTAATGCCGAGATCTACTCATCCTATCTCTATCTGTCGATGTCGTCCTATTTTTCTTCAATTAATCTCTCCGGTTTTGCCCAGTGGATGAAATCCCAGGCCTTGGAAGAGATGGTGCATGCGATGAAAATTTATGATTATATCAATGAACGCGGCGGCCGGGTGCTGCTGACGGCAATCGATGCCCCGCCGACGAGCTGGGATAATCCGGTGGTCGTTTTTTCTGAGACTCTGGCGCATGAGCAGAAGGTGACGGGGTTGATTAACAATCTGGTTGATATTGCTATCGCCGAGAAAGATCATGCTACCAATATCTTCCTCCAGTGGTTTGTTTCGGAACAGGTTGAAGAGGAGGCTTCGGTTGATGAAGTTCTCCAGAAGTTGAAGATGGTTGGTGATCAGGGCCATGGTCTCTTTATGATGGACCGTGAATTAGGTGCTCGAACTCCGGCCGCACTGACTGCATCAGAATAATAATTTGCGCAGTTCTTTAGAGGTGGCTTTTTTACCAGAGCACAGAGTTCACAGAGAAAATCTTTCAGTTGTAAATCACTCTTTTCTCTGTGTTCTCTAGTGAGCAGAGCGAACGAGTGGTTAATTGAAGTTGTTACTTGAAGTTGCCAACTAATTTAAGGGAAATTAAATGACTAATCGTCTCCAAAATGAGGCAAGTGCTTATCTACGGCAGCATGCGGAGCAGCCGGTTGACTGGTATCCGTGGGGGGAAGAGGCTCTGGCTAAGGCCAGAAGTGAAGATAAGCCGATTTTTCTTTCAATCGGCTATTCAACCTGCCACTGGTGCCATGTTATGGCCCATGAAACTTTTGCTGATGCCGAAGTTGCCGAGTTGTTGCGGAATAATTTTGTAGCGGTAAAAGTCGACCGGGAAGAGCGCCCTGATCTCGATCAGATCTATATGTTGAGCTGCCAGTTTTTTACCGGTTCCGGCGGCTGGCCGCTCTCTATTTTTATCTCTCCGGAAGGTATGCCTTTTTTTGCCGGGACCTATTTCCCGAAACAGAGTAACGCCGAGTTGAAAATGCCGGGTTTTATCGAGGTTTTAAATTATCTCTCCAACCGTTGGCAGAATGAGCGTCAAGGTCTGCTTGCCAATGGTGAGAAAGTTGTTGATCTCTTGCGTTCACAGCTAAATGTGCCAGCTCTGGAAGAGGTTTTGAGTGTTGACCTTTTAGGCGCGGCCGCCGAACATTTGCATGAAAACTTTGATAGTAAAAATGGTGGTTTTGGTGAAGCCCCAAAATTCCCGACGCCGCATCAGTTGTTGTTTCTTTTGCGCTGGCAGCAGCGCAGTGGCTCGGAAATTGCGCTGACAATGGTTGCAAAGACCCTTGATAAAATGGCGGCCGGCGGAATATTTGATCATCTTGGCGGCGGTTTCCATCGTTATGCAGTTGATAAAGAGTGGCAGATTCCCCATTTCGAAAAGATGCTTTACGATCAGGCGATGCTGGCTTTGGTTTATAGCGAAGCGTTTAAAATTACCGGCAAAAAACTTTATGGTGACGTGGTTGCCGCGATTTTTGCCTACGTTGAGCGTGATCTCAAAAATGAATCCGGGCTCTTTTCTGCGGCTCAGGATGCTGACAGTGAAGGGGTTGAAGGGGCTTTCTACGTCTGGACCAAAGCCCAGATTATAGCTGAACTCGGCGAATTATCCGGGGAACGCTTCTGTCTTCATTACGGTGTTGATGAAGCGGGTAATTTCCCTGAAATTAAAGCGAGCAATGTTCTTCATCTGACCGAAAATGGAGACGGTGAAGATCAAGAAGTCTTTGCCGAATATCTGGCTGAGAGCCGGGAAAAACTTTTCCGGGTCCGCTCTTTGCGGTCGGCACCGTTTATTGACAGTAAAATAGTTACTGCCTGGAATGGCTTGATGATTGCCGCCCTGGCGCGGGCGGCAGTGGTTTTTGAAAATTCTGATTACCTCAAAACCGCAGCCGCAGCGGCGGTAGCTCTCAAAAAGAGTTCCGGTCGAGATAAGAGTCGTTTGTGGCGTTTGGGACAGGTTGCCGGAACCACCAGCGCAACGCCTGCTTTTTTAGATGACTATGCCTATTTGATCTGGGGGCTCATCGAGCTTGACCGGGCCGGCGGCGACCCTGAGTTTCTAGAGTGGGCCAAAGAGCTTACTGTTTCTGTGAATGAGCTTTTCTGGGATGAAAAGGGCGAGCGCTTTTTCTATAGCGGCAGTGATGCCGAAGAGCTGATCGCCCGGAATCTCGAACTTCATGACGGGGTTCTGCCCGGCAGCAATTCGGTGATGATTGCTAACCTGCTCAATCTGGCGGCCGCCGGGGGTGATCCAGAATGGCGGGAACAGGCCGAAAAAACCCTTGGCCGTGGGGCTGGTTTTGCTGCTAAAACCCCGCTTTTATATCTGCATTATTTGAGCGTTTTAAGTGACTATCTGCCTTAAAAACTTCAGGAGGCTGTCCGAGAATGCTCTTTTTCCCCAGCTCTTCGTTGTTTTTTGAAAATAATGCTCGAAATATATAAGTATATACCTGTGCTTATTTTCAAAAAACGCCTCAATCTGAGAAAAAATTTCTATTCTCAGCCGGCTTCCTAGGGAGATTTTTGTGAATGCGATTCTGGCGGTAAGTATTCTGGTGACGGCCGGCCTCCTCGGTGGGAGCCTGGCGCAGCGTTTGCGTTTGCCGTCGGTTACCGGAAATATTATTGCCGGAATTATTATCGGCCCCTACTTTTCCCACCTGTTAACGTATGAGATTGTTTATCATACCCTGAAACCGATTTCCGAGATTGCTTTAAGTCTGATCGCGGTTTCGATTGCTTCCCATCTAAAAATACGGCGGATTGCGCCGCAGGCCTTAAGTCTGGTTACTATAGCTTTGTCGCAGGCCCTGCTGGCAATGGCCGCAGTCTTCTTTCTCTGTAATCTCTGGCTTGATAATTGGGTTGTTTCGCTGCTCCTGGCAACGGTTGCCGCTTCCACGGCACCGGCAGCCACACTCTCCGTTATTCGGGAAACTGAAGCCGACGGCCCTTTAGTGAAAAATCTGTTGTCAGTTGTGGCTCTGGATAATGTTTTAGCCATCGTTATTTTTGTCCTGGTTTCAGTGATTATCGGCAGTCACCTTGAGGGCCAGGTCGGTTGGAGTGGTCAGGTGCTTAAAGCCGGGCAGGTTCTGGGCGTGGCCCTTTTTCTCGGAGTCAGCAGCGGCACCCTGATGGTTATTTTAGCCCGGCAGCTGAAAGAGAAGGCCCATTTTGTTTCATTGCTGCTGATGGCTGTCTGTTTTACGACCGGTATCTCATTGTGGGCTGAAATATCCCCCCTGCTGCCGAATATGATTTTAGGATTTGTGATTACGAATTTTTCTACTTCCAATCACCAGATTCTGACTTCAATCGAAGATCTCGAACCTTTCCTTTATGTCTGCTTTTTTACTCTGGCGGGAACCCATCTCGACCTGCGTCTGCTGCCTTCTCTGGGAGTTGTTGGGAGTATCTATGTTTTTGCCCGTTACGGCGGGAAACTGGTTGGTGCCGGTTTTAGTGCCTGGTTGACCCGGGCGCCGCAGCCGGTTGCCAGGCTCTTAGGGTTCTGCCTGGTGCCGCAGGCCGGTGTGGCGATCGGCCTGGTGGTAGCGATTCAGGAAAATCCCCTGTTTAATCCTTATGAGAGCACTGTGACCGCGATTATTCTGGCTTCTATAGTTGTCAGTGAACTGGTTGGTCCGGTGCTGGTGAAAAATGTTTTACACCGTGCCGGTGAGATTGGCAAAGCCGGACATCTGCTTTTCGGAATTGTCGGTCGTGATGCCGTGGCTCTCGATTTTAAAGCTGTCGACAAGTGGGAATTGCTAAAGGAAATGGTTGATTTTGCCGTAACCGTCCATAAACTGCCGGATGAATTGCGGGAACCTCTGCTCTATTCAGTGCTTGAGCGTGAACGCTCATTGAGTACCGGTCTGGGTAAAGGGGTGGCGATTCCTCATGGTGTTCTCGCCGCCGGTCTGGCGCCCCGCAGCCGGGGGATCATGGGGGTTATGGCCGTGGTTAGAGATGGAGTCGATTTTAACTCACTAGACGGCAAAAAGGCCCAAGTTGTTATCCTGATGGTTATTCCGGAACACTGCTTTGAGGATCACCTAAAAACTCTGGCTGCAGTCTCCCGGGTTTTCAGTCGTAAAGAGATAACTGAACGGGTGGTTGCAGCCGCAACGGCGCATGACGTTTATCATCTGATTTTTGCCGAGGAACACGGCGAGTTCGATTATTCAGTGGTGGAACCGGATTGACGGGCCAGTGTACAGAACAAGAAAACTTTTGTCGTCAAAGTTTACTGACTATTTCATCTCCCTTTTGGGCAATATCATACAATGTGCTCAGGGCAACTTCGAGTGCGGTTTCATCAATATCAAAAAGGGAGCTGTGGAGCGGGTGGATGATGCCTTTCTCCTGGTTGCCGCAGCCTAAGAAAAAATAACAGCCGGGGGTGAGTTCGGCGAAACGGGCAAAATCTTCGCCACCGAGTAGCGGCGGGCCATTGTCTTCAAAATTAGTTATTGCCGGGTTTTCATTGAGAATATCCGCCATTATATCGCAAAGACGCGGATCATTTTTCAGCGCCGGCGCGACTTCACTGATCTCAATCTCAGCTTCAGCTGCAAATGCCGGCGGCAATTCGGTGACAATGCGCTGCAGAGCGCTGTGCAGGCGCTGATGCTGTTCGTGCGAGAGCGAACGAATCGTTCCAGTCATGACCACCTGGTCAGCAATTATATTGGAAACGGTGCCGCCGTTAATTGTGCCGATAGAGATCAAAGCCGGATCGATGGGATCGATATTTTTGCAGATCAAGTGGTTGAATGCGAGAATCAACTGGGCTGCGACCTGAATTGCATCGACTGCTTTTTCGGGGATGCAGGCGTGGGCTGAGCGGCCCTTAATGGTTATGGTGAAATGTTCAGTTGCGGCCATAAAAGCCTGACGGTGTAGCCGGGCGGAGCCGACCTCCAGTTCTGGAAAGAAGTGGAAGCCGAAAATTGCCGCCGGCGGGGTCTGGAAAAGGCCATCTTTGAGCATGGCATTGGCGCCCATGCCGTTCTCTTCGGCAGGTTGGAAAATAAATTTTACCGGAGAGCTCAAAACCTGTGGATTTTCCGTCAGACAGGCGGCCAGTCCCAACAGCGTGGCGGTATGGGCATCATGGGCGCAGGCGTGCATAACGCCGGGGTTGCATGAGGCGTAATCTGTTTTTTTGTGATCATTCAGAGGCAGAGCATCAAAATCGGCGCGAAAAGCAATGGTTTTTTTGCAGTTATCCGAATCGTTGCCGATTTCGGCCACAATTCCATGGCCGCCAAAATTAGACTGGTGTTTAATTCCGTAATCAGTTAATATTTGACTGATAAACTGGGCACTTGCAACCTCTTTGCCGGAGATTTCCGGATGGCGATGCAGGTGACGGCGCCATTTTTTAATCAGTGGAAAAAATTTTTTCAGATGAGAACTGTTGTTATTCATGACTAAACTCCTGCATTTCTATTGTAACCGGTTTGTGATTTTCAAATGGCAACTTTCTTACCACTCGTTCGCTTGCGCTCTCTAGAGAACACAGAGAGCAAGAAGAGTATATTGGCAGCAGCTCGTCTTTTCTTTGTGAACTCTGTGGTGAAAAGAACATTTTTGGAATAGTTAGTTTTGGTTTGCGGCGCTCCTGTTTCTGAGATAAAATCATTGTAGTGGAGTTTGCCGGGGTGGTCAAGCGGGTAGAGAGTAAAGATTGTTATTATGGGTAGACTGCGGGAAAATAGAAATCGTCAGCGCAAGGTTCGGCAGCAGCAGGCGGCAGGTGAGCGTCTGCAGGCGACTTTTGATATGCTGGCGGGTCGGCAGAATGATCTTTTTGATCAGCGTAACCGGCGCCGCCGCGAGGATGTTGAGTTTACGCCGAAAATTCTGAGTGTTACCCGTGATCGGGATATCTTTTGCGAATGTGTGCGGCGTGATTTTGCTTACCTTGAAGCGCAAAAATTTGCGGTCGAAAAAGATTTTATGGCGCGGGTGCTGCCGCAGTCGGTGCATGGCCGGGCGCTTAACGGGCATGGCTGGTTTGCGGATGCGGTCGGCTGCCCGCTGATCTTTGCCGACGCCACTTTTGATAGGGTCTGTTCGGTGCTGGAAGAGCTGGAACCGCAACTTGGTCACCTTGAGATTCGAGGATGGCGCAATCAGCAGATTGCTCGCCTGATAAATCATCTGGAAAAACATTTTACTGACTCTTCTATGGCTTTGGAAGATGAGCAGGGCCCACTTTTCGGAGTTGATTTTTTTAAAGGGCGCAGGGTCGAAACTGAACCTTTTATTAAAGGTTTGATCCTCGCGGGGCAGATGGATGATCCCGACTGCCGTCAGCGTTCGCTGGCATTGATGCCGTTTGCTTTTAACGATTATGAACTTGTGTTAGGCTACGGCGGGCAGGAGGTAGTTGCGCCCGAGCGGCTGGAAAAACTCGGTCTTGGGGATACCGGTTCCCGGGAGTTCAGTCCGGCAGAACGGCAGCAGCTGATTGATCTTGAGGTAATATTTGCGGAGAAAAAAACCTACAGCTATCCTCAGTATGACCAAGCTTATTTTCGCAGGTCTCTGGGTGAAGGCGTCTGTGACGATCTCGCGCTCCTTTATATTGGTCGTTGCTACGGTTTCGATGCTCTACTCGGAGCTTTTTTAAGTGACGCGGTTGATACTTACGATAAATTCCTGCGCCAATGCCGACCCGGCGGGATGGACGGTTATTTGGTTGACCGTCTGCTCTCACTTGCCTGGCAGCAGCAGGGTGCGGCCCCGGTTACGGAGGAAGAAGTCGCGCGTTTGATAAATTTTGCCGCAAAACGGAATCAGCCGGTAACCCGGCTCAGCTCTTCGCATCGTCGGCTGGTTCAATATGAGCGCGGAAGTGATCTGCCGACTCTGCTTTTACACTGGGATTTCCTGGCGGGCGAACGGTTGCCGAAAATTCACTTAGGTTTCAGCCGCGAGCCGGCCGAGCGTTTTTACCAGACCGCTTTTTCACGTTTTCAAGCAGCGAAAATGCCGGTTCCGGCCCCGAAGTTTTATTGATT
>JAOZKP010000484.1 GCA_029935295.1 bacterium
GAAAAATACCTTCCGGGCCTCTTCCATATAGGTGAAGTAGGTTGCATTGTTAACATGTCCCATGGCATCGAGATCCCTGAAACGTACATCTTGTTTAATGGTAAATCGCTTGTTTTTACCCATTTCCATTCAACTCCTTTTTTTCTGGGTCGTGTTGTTTTATACCAATCAGGCGAACGCCGAAAGGCTGTAAGCGTTTACATAGTGCCCGGCCGATACCACCGAGGCCAATAATGCCGACAGTTTCACACAAGGAGTACGGCCAAGGCAATATTAATCAGCCATGAGTCGCTCTGCTCTATAGGAGGTTGGATTACGGTTGGTACCTTTGCGCCGGTCAGAATGCCCGCAAATCCTACATTAAATACTCGACTCAGAAACTGAGCCGTTATATTTGCGGATTCAATATCCGGGAAGAGATAGATATCTACATTGCCGGGCACCGGACTCTCAATCCCTTTATGCCGGGCGGCAGAGGCGGACTCGGCATTGTCCATGGCCAGCGGCCCTTCAACCAAAGCGTTGCCAAATTGACCACGTTGGGACATTTTTGATAAAATAGCTGCGTCCACAGTTGATCTTATGGCTGGGTTTACCAACTCCAGGGGGGCCAGAGCCGCTACGTTAGGAGCCTCAATCCCCAGAGCCTTAGCCACGGATATCGTATTTTCCAGCATCGCTATTTTGCTTTTTAATTCAGGCTGGGAATTGACCACTGCATCGGTCATAAGGGTGAGGCGACGATCTTTCGGCGCAACAAAGACACTTACATAATTTATTGCCCGCTTGCGGGGCGAATCTGTTTCCGTCAGTTGTTTAAAAAAACTGGGTGTTAATGGCCCGCCATTGAACAGGATATCGGCTTCATTTTTGGCGATCATTGCGCAGGCCTGCTCCATTGTATTTGCAGAATCAGTTTCGGCAAACAGTTTATCTTTATCAGTTTTTACGTTTAATCGTTCAGCATCACAGAAGAAAGGATTGATCAAACCCAGCTCTTGCGATTGCATGACTGCAACCATTGCCGCACGGCTGCTTTGTCCGGTAACAACCATTCTTTTTGGAGGTTTACCTTCGGCCAGTTTGAGAATGTCTTCCAGACAACAAGGTTTCATCGCGTACCCTCCTGTGATGAAGAAAGAACAACGCCAAGAGAGAGAGTTGCCATTCTGTTTGCATATCCGTCTGAACGGGAAGGGGTTAACATAATGATCCCCCCGCCAACAGTAACACATTGACGAATACCCCCACCTAAATGATCCATAGTTTTAACCAGAATATTGCCGGTGTCAATATTGGGTGCCAGAAAAATATCGGGGAAATCCTCGGTTTTAATACTGTTTTCAAAATATGCAGTGCATAGATTTCCGGAGTTACAAAATTCACAATTCAACATTTTATTTTCATCGATAAGCCTTTGTAACTCTTCAGCCTCATTCGCTGATGCCGTAGTTGATATTGCTGGGGATACTGCAGAAAGCACCATAACCTTTGGTCTCTTGTAGCCAATTCTGGTAAGTGTGTTAATAGCATTTTCTAAAATATATCTTTTACATTCCATGTCAGGATAAATATTAACCCCCGGGTCCGTAATGATAAATATTTTTCCGATGTTTTTCGCCTGATGGAAACAGAGGGTACATGTCGTCTGCTTTTGCTTTAGCACTTTAGCATTACGGATTAGCGAACGATACAGATAGCTGGTTATGATATTGCCTTTTACAACAAAAGAGACCTCTCCATTTGCGGCCATATCAACACATAAATCGGCAGCTTTTTGTGGGTCTCTTTCATCAATAATTTTAAATTTATTTCGCGAAAAGCCGACGGCTTCGGCGGTCTCCTCAATTCTGCTCTGATTGCCAACCAGGATCGGCTGGATCAGTTCCTGGGTAAAACCGTCGGCAATTGACCGCATGACATCCGGATCGTCCGGATAGAGTACCGACACCGGTTTAGGCTTCAATTTATGAGCCTTCTTTTCAATTTCGGCAAAACTGTGATACATCGTAATGGCCTCCTCTTACGAATCTTTTTTATCCGTTATTTTTTCCTGTCCATAATATTCAGTGATTTGAACACAGTATAAGGCTTAAGAAACTTACTTCTCTTTTTGCTGC
>JAOZKP010000146.1 GCA_029935295.1 bacterium
ATTACTATTGGGGCACATTCTGAAGGTCGGGTTATTGATTGCACAAATGGTTTAAGTGAAGGCCCTTTCACCCCGGAACGGGCCGGAACCCTGCCACTTTTAGAGGCCTGTTCTCTTTTTTCAGAACGTAAACTGGAAGTTAATGAGATTAAACAGCTACTGGTCGGCAAAGGCGGCATGATGGCCTATCTCGGCACTAAAAATGGGCTCGAAGTGGAAGAGAAGATTAAGCATGGCGACCAACTCGCCACCGCAGTATTTGCGGCCATGACCTATCAGATAGCGAAAGATATCGGGGCTATGGCAACAGTTCTTAAGGGTGCTTGCGATGCTGTCGTTCTCACCGGAGCTTTAACTAAATCGCAACGTCTGCTCGATCTGCTGGAACCCCGAATTGCTTTTTTAGGAACTATTTTAGTCTTTCCGGAAGATGAAGAGATGCAAGCTTTGTTCGCGAGCGCCAGAGACATCCTTGCCAACCGGCGACCGATTATTGAGTACCAGTAACAAGTATGCAACCCGCTTAAATTGTAAAAGGTTATTTTTGTAACAATATTAAAAAGGGCGATCTTAATTGAGGTTCTGCTTTTGGTCGATATTGTAACCGTGGTTTCAATGGGAAAGGAATATCTCTTCTAACTCAGAGAGGCTGTTGATCAGGTAGTCCGGTTTATGGGTCTGCAGACGTTCAGTTTTGTCTTCCCCATTAATCAGAATAGCCACGTTGATTCCAGCCTTACGGGCCGTCTCAATGTCGGTTACGCTGTCACCCACCATATATATCCTGCCAGTATCAAGCCATTGATTTTGGTAGTGTGATTTGATGAGATTAAGCCCTTCAATCTCCGGTTTAAGGAGAGAGACGTCATCGCGGCTGATGGTCAAATCAAAATAGTTGGTGAGGGAAAATTTTCCCAACATTTTATCGAGGGCTTTGCGTCCGACATTGGAATCTAAAGCCAGACCCCAGCCCGCTTTTTGCAGTTTAGACAAGAGCGAGTGAACTTCAGGATAGAGTTTCCAGCGCAATATCGCATCAGCGTCAAAAAAATCAAAGACAGCGTCAATCCGGGTTATAGTTTCACTCAGAAATTTATGTTCAGTGATGTTTTTCTGCAGGTAATTATAGAGCCGGCAGTAATCTGCCCGGGCAATGATCTCCCGGTCAAGGTTATATGAGGTGATGCATCTTTCAATCAAAGGGTGGATCTCCTGCATGGCGGCCTTGAGTTGCCACTGAAAATCGACCAGAGTCCCTTCGAAATCGAAAATTGCAATATTCATCGCACTCTATTGTTTCCCGTTGAAAAAATCAGTTTTCAAGTTGGGCCAGGCGGATCATGGCAGATTCATAAAGCGGTCGACAAAGTTCTTTCGCCTTGAGGTCGGAGATTCTTTCAAACATCCACTCAAATTTACTCTTCACTTTTTCCGGGCTCGATTCTTTAACTTTGACCGTAACAAAAAGATCGACATTAGTTTGAAAAAAGCTCAGGCTGTCGGCATCTTTTAGGAGATTGCTTTCCGGGTCACCGCCAGTTTCGTGATGTGCAACCAGATGGAAAACTTTTTCTGATATTTCTGCAGGACAATCCAAAGTGTTGAGGAAGTCGGTAATTATTCTGGCACTGCGCTGCTGATGGTAATCCAGAAAAGCCTTATCGCGGAAGGCATTTTCCGAGAGAAACATCTTCTCGTAGATCGCATCTTCGCGAAAGGCCCGTTCAATGTCGTGGGCGACGCCAGCAATCAGCAGGGCTTCATCGGCCTGCTGCTCAAGTTTTAGCAGCCAGTCAACCGTGCGTGTAAGATGCAGCGGTACCAACTGGTTTGCAACCGCGGCAAAGGAGTTTAAGACAAACTCCTTTGCCTGGTTGAAGTAGATTAAATGGCCGGTTTCAGGGGGTCGAGTCACGCGTTTTTTCCCGCCTCTTTTAGTGCCAGAAGAACCCGTTCCGGGGTTAGCGGCAATTCAGTAATCCTGACGCCGGTGGCATCATAGACCGCATTTAAAATTGCCGGAATTGTCGGCATGATCGCGCCTTCACCGACCTCTTTTGCCCCGAAGGGGCCGTTGGGTTCGCCGCTTTCAATGATCAGGGTGTCGATGTTAGGCATATCCAGGGCTGTGGCGATCCGGTACTCACCCAGTGACGGGGTCATAAGAGCGCCTTTTTCATCAAATTTTACCTCTTCAAACAGCGCTTCTCCCAATCCCATACTTAGCGAGCCCTGCATCTGGCCCTCAACCATAGTTTTGTTGATTGCGAGGCCGCAATCGTGGGCATCAGTCATATCATCAACTGTGATCTTGCCGGTCGCACGGTCAACTGTAACTTCAACCACCTGGGCTGAGCCGCCGTAAGCGGGTGAAGTGCCGACCGCCGCACCTTTGAATTTACCGCCTAAAATCGGCGGTTTGTATTTGCCGGTGCCGACGATAGTGCCTTTTTCAAGATAGGCCATGCGGGCTGCTTCAGTAAAACTTAATTCATCACCTTCAGGCAGATTCGGCCAGCCCCGGTGCTCTTTGCGGTAGTAGTCGCGGAATTTGGCGAAATCGAGTTTTTTTCTGCCTTTGACTTTGACAAAGCCGTTTTTGAAATCGAGATTTTTGACGTCCATATTCAGTTTGTCGGCAACCACTTCCAGAATCTGGGCTTTGACATTCTCTGCCGCATCCTTGGTCGCATGACCCGACATCAGCGTCTGGCGCGAGGAGTAGGCTCCAAGGTCAACCGAATAGTCGGTGTCTCCGGAATCAACCCGCACATCACTTAAAGGGATGCCTAAGGTTTCAGCGGTGATCATCGCGACCATAGTATCTGCGCCCTGTCCGATTTCAGCAATACCGCTGCGTAGGATTACAGTGCCGCCATCTTCAGCCACCTTAATCTCAGCGGTTGAGTGAAAAGTGTCGGAACGATAGATCGGATAGCCGGCTCCGGAAACAAAGAAGCCGCAGGCCATGCCGATGCCCTTGCCATCCGGGAGTTTGCCTTTTTTCTTCTGCCACTTCGAGCTTTTTTTGACTGCTTCAACACACTCTTTCATACCCAGCGAAGACATGTCGAGAGCGTTGCAGGTGGTGTCACCAGTCTCCATCATATTCATCATCCGCAGTTTGATCGGGTCGATCTTGAGCTCTTCAGCGATGATATCGAGCTGCTGCTCAAAACAGGCCCGGGCCGCAACCCCGCCGTGGCCGCGCTGGGCGCCGCAGGCGGGCTTGTTGGTGTAGATGCGGGTACCGTCGTATTTCATGTTTGGTAGACGGTAGGGGGCGCCGAGCAGGGAACCGGCGTAATAGACCGTCGCAATGCCGAATGAGCTGTAAGCGCCGCCGTCGAGTCGGCAGGTGTGGTCTAAAGCCATGATTGTGCCGTCTTTTTTGAAGCCGGTGGTCATCTCATGAAAAAACTGATGCCGGGCCCGGGAGTGGAGAAAAACCTGTTCCCGGGAGTAGGTTAATTTGACCGGACATCCGGTTTTAATCGCGAGAAATGAGGCACTCATCTCCAGCGGGGTAGCTTCACATTTGGGCCCGAAACCGCCGCCGACGCAGGGCCGGACAATCCGCACTCGGCCAATCGGGATGCCGGTAACCATTGCAACCGTACGCTGGACGTAGTGGGCAACCTGGGTTGAGGTGTAGAGAGTCAGGCGGCCGTCGTGGTCATATTCGGCCACGCAGGCATGCGGTTCAATAAATCCGCCGTCTTGACGTTTGTTGGTCAGGCTGTGGGTATGAATAAAATCACACTCTTTAAAAGCTGCGGCAACATCACCGAACTCCTGATGGACTTCCGCACTGATATTGCCGGGATAGTCATCGTGGAGTTGCGGGGCATTATCGGCTACGGCATCGTCCATTGTTAGAACCACCGGCAGCTCCTCATATTCAACTTTAATCAACTCTAAAGCTTGACGGGCAGTCGCCAGATCGGTTGCCGCAACTGCGGCTATTTCATCACCGATATAGCGTACCCGCTCAGAGGCAAAGAGAGTTTCATCGTAACGTGCGGGAGAAACTCCGTAGGGAGTCAGGCCGACATCTTTGGCGGTAATCACGGCTTTAACTCCGGGGAGGCGTTCGGCCCGGCTGGTATCGATACTGATAATTTTGGCATGAGCTAGCGGGCTCTGTAAAATTGCGCCATAGAGTTGGCCAGTGCGATTAAGGTCATCGGCATATTGGGCCTGGCCGGTGGCTTTGATGGCGGCATCAACCCGGGGGGCTCTGGTGTTTAAGACATCAAACTGTTTTTTCGGCATGATTAACTCTCCCCCTGACAATTGTTGGCGGCGGCTTTAATGGACTCGACAATTTTCTGATAACCGGTACAACGACAGAGATTGCCGGAGATGGCGGTACGGATATCGAGCTCACTCGGATTAGGCTGTTGTTCGAGTAAAGCTTTGGCCGAAAGAATCATCCCCGGCGTACAGAAGCCGCACTGGATCGCGCCGTTTTCAATAAATGAGGTCTGTAAAGGGTGTAATTTATCACCGTCGGCAAGACCTTCAATTGTGGTCACTTTGTGGCCGTCAACCTGAGCCGCGAGCACTAGGCAAGAGTTAATCGGTTCGTCATCCAATAGAACCGTACAGGAACCGCAGTCACCCTCGCCGCAGCCGTTTTTAGTGCCGGTTAAACCAAGGTCTTCGCGCAGCATTCGTACCAGAGTCTGATTCGGATCGACGAGAATCTCGCGGAGAGAGCCGTTGAGTTGAAAAGTTATATGGCATTTTTTCATGATTTTTGATCTCCTTTATCTGCTTGCGGCGGCATAAGCCCGGGTCAGTGCCCGCATCGTAAGTTGTTCAACCATAAGGCGGCTGTAAACGGCTGAGGTGCGTAAACCCCGGGGCCGGGCTTCCTGGGCCGTAGTCTTGGCGGCGGCGGAAAAGTTTTTCTTAGTTGCTTTTTTGCCGCATAATCCGGCGCCGGCAGTTGCGGCCAGCATCGGCGTCGGGGCAACGGCCCCCAAGGCGATACGCGCTTCTTGAATAGTTTTGCCGTCATCGGCCAGTGTGATCAATGCCGCAACACTGACAATTGAGCGCTCCAGCGCTTTACGGACTCCGAGTTTTTCGAAAGCACTGCCGCTGCCGGATGGTAGTTCCGGCAGAAAAATCAGGCTCATAATCTCTTCCGGCAGCATTACTTGTTCACCGGGGCCGACAAAGAAATCATCTAATGCGATTTCCCGATTGTCACCAAGTTTCTCCAATACAACTCCAGCCTGCATGACCAGCAACGGCGGGGCCATATCGGCTGCCGGCATAGCCGTAACCAGATTGCCGCCGACAGTCGCAAGATTGCGAACCAAAGGTGAACCGACCTGAGCGGCCGCTTCGGCCAGAGCCTGACCGGCAGCGCCGAAATCAGAATCAGCAATTTCGGCAGCCGTAGTCCTCGCTCCGAGATAGATGCCGTCATCGTCACTCCAGAGTCCTTTGATCTCGTCAACCTGATCAAGGGCTACGACCTGGCTGGGTGAAATACGGTTTTTCTTCAAGGCAATCAACAGGTCAGTGCCGCCGGCTAAAAGCTTGGCTTTATCCCCGTAATTTGCCATGATCTGACAGGCCTCTTTAAGGTCGGCCGGGGCTTGATAATCGAACTTTTGCATTATCATCTGTGTTCCTCCAATTAATCAAATAATCGTTATCTCGAGACCAAACTGCTGAATCCACAAGGTTAACAGTTTGGCGTTAGTTTCTATCTGCTGACGGCGGTTGTGGTCGTTTTCATCTTTGCTGTAGGGAGCGCATTCATAATAGTGCCAGCCGCGGTAGCCGCCAAAAGGGGTGCCGTCATCAGGTTGGTTCATGGCTTTTACGCCGCGGGCGAGCTGCAAGTCAACCGGCACCACGACATGATATTCAGAAGCATCCGGGGCGATCCCCAAGAATCCGATATTACCGCAGTCATCTGCCAGGGTAGCTCGGAATACATCACTCTTTTTTAATTGTAACGGTACTGTTTCAGGTCCGCTGTCAGTAATGTTTTTTTCAAGGCAGGACATTGAGTAAACTCTTTACGACCTGGTCAGCAAAAGCCTCATCTTCCAGGTTAAGGTCAAAGGTTTTGATTTTAACTAGATCGTTAGTAATCTGTTTTTGTAATTGTTCGACAAAAAGAAGGTCGGTTTCGGGCTCATAAATCGGACTTTCGGGGCCGTCAATTGAACTCCAACCCTTAAGTGGCAGGAGGATTGTAACTGGGCCTTTTGCCTGGTTGAGTTTACGGGCAAACTCATCGGCCACCAGAATGATCTCTTCGCCATTTAAACGGAGAAAAGTACGGAGCTTATCAAGGTCAAATTTTTTGCGCTGATGGTAATCAGGTTTGTAGCGCGATTTGCGCGGGCTCATTAAATTGATGCCGCTTGGCGTAATAATCTGCGGAATACCGATTTTGCCCGCAGCTTCCAGGCGGTAAGGCCCGGCTGAACGCATGCCGCCGAGCAGATGTTCACCGACGCCGCCCGGGGCGAGATCGATGACCGCATCGAAGATACCTTTACTGATCATCTCTTCCATCGCTTTGTCACAGACACCGGCGGCAGAAAAACCAATAACATCGTAGCCTTGATCTTCAAGCCGGTGGCGTACGGCTGAAGCACAGCCTTCGCAGATACCGAATTGTGACATTGCGACCGCTTTTCGGCCGGTTGTCTTTTCAGCGGAGCTACCGATCATTTCAACATTTACCATACCCGCAATTGCTCCGGCCGCTCGTTCGAGAACATTTTTCAGCAGCGGTGAGAGCCCGGCAATTTCAATGACAGTATGAAATAGCATAATATCGCCGGTACCGATGTAGCGGGTCGCGAGACCCGGCAGAGCCGCAGTTGCCGAAACCATCACTTTCGGCAGGCCGAACGGCAGCGCCCGCATGACATCGGTCGCCATTAATGAACCGGTTGAACCGCCGAGGCCGATAATTCCGTCAATCTTCTTTTCCGCCAGCAGTTTTTCGGCAATGCCTATAGCTCCGTTAATCATGGTTGCGGTAATCTTGGAGCGTTCGCGTGATTTATTGATTTCGGCAATCGAACTGCCGCCGCTTTCTGCAACCGCCGCCGCACTTATATCAGGAGATCCCAAAGCGTGGGCGGCCATCGAGATATCCATGATCAGGGCCCGGCAGCCGGAGATTTGATTGATTG
>JAOZKP010000485.1 GCA_029935295.1 bacterium
TGAAACGTCAAAATAGTTCAGATAATCGGGGTTTTACTCTGATTGAATTGTTGATTGTTATGGTTATTATCGGTCTGCTCGCTTCTCTGGTGGCACCGACGATGTTTAAGAAAGTGGGTGGTGCCAAACGGAAAACAGCCCGGGCTCAGATTGCACTTCTGGGGACCGCACTGGACTCTTACCGACTTGATAACGATGTCTATCCAACTACGGCCCAGGGTCTCGAGGCCCTGCGGGTTAAACCCGAAGGGGCAAAGCATTGGGACGGCCCTTATATGCCGAAAAATATTCCTAATGACCCCTGGGGCAACAAATATGTCTACAAAAGCCCGGGCGATCACGGTGATTATGACATGACTTCTTATGGTGTTGATGGCCAGTCCGGCGGCGATGAAGATAAAGCCGATATCAACAGCTGGGAAAATTGATGGCGTAAATTAGAGTGAACTGTAACTTCCCGGAATTGTATTATAAGCACTACCCTGTGCGACAAAGGGCTTTCACTCTGGTCGAGTTGATTGTCGTGGTCGCAATTATGGGGATGGGGTTGAGCCTTTTTTTAGGGATTAACTACCGTCAACGAGAAGCCTTCCGCTGGCGTACCAACCTCCGGGAGATTCAGGTTTTTTTGAAAGTTGCGCGCAGTTATGCGGTTTTAGAGCGGCGTTCGAATTCGTGCAGTTTTAATTTTAAGACGAGAACATTCAGCGAGAAACTGCGCGGAAGAAAAGTTGTGTTGACAGCCGCAGCGGAACTTAAGTTGTCAGCCGAGCAGCAGGTTGAACTGGATGCGCTGGATCAGGATCAGAGTGCTGCCGAAACCGATTCTGACAGTGATAAGCCGGATGCTGAACTTGTGTTGATCACATTTTTTGCAGATGGCGGCGCTGCCGGCGGCGCTTTAGAGGTTGCCAGCGGCCGCCGTAATGCGGTCTTGGCGGTTGATGCGTTAACCGGGGCAATAGAATTAAGCGAACAGGTCGCCGATGCGGGTACGGAATAGCAATTCAGGTTTTACCCTGCTGGAAATGATGGTTGCAGTTCTGGTTGTCGGCCTGACCGTGACCACTTTTTTTCAGCTTTTCGGAGCGAGCCTGCGGCTCGAACGGCGGGGCCGGGGGTTTGATGAGGTTATTGTCATCGGGCGCCAGACCATGGCCCAGCTTTTAGTTCGGGATCTGCTTAAAGATGAATTTCCCTGGTCGGGTGAGATCGAAAACTTTGACTGGAATCTCCATCTGGAATCGGTCGATGTTAAGCCTGATGCCGATGAGAAAGCTGCAGAAGAAGGGGTTTCACTCCGCTGGACGAGTGAACTTTATCGTCTGGTTTTCGCAATTCAGGACAAAAATCGACCCGGCCGCCACCTGCGTCTGGTTGCCTATCGTCAGGTGGCCCCCGGATATTTTACTGATGACTTTAAAGAAAAACATATTGCCCCAGAGGAATAAAATAAATAGAGTATATAGCAATAAGGTAAATAACCGGGCCGGTTTTACCCTGATCGAAATGATCATTGCCATGACGATTCTGGCTTTGGTGGTGACGGTGCTTTATCTCGCGTTTTCTACTGCCGGACGTATCTGGTCAAAGCAGCAGGTTAAGGGGGGGCGCGGCGAGCACGAGGCAGCGTTGATCCGGCTTCTGCATGATGACCTGCAGAATCTGGTTCCCTACAGTTTCAGCTGGGAAAAAGGTGAAGGCTTTTTCTTTGCTCTGGGGCCGAAAACGATTTTTTATGCAACTACTTCCGGTTATGGTGCGCGCCAACGCCAGCCTGAAGGTCTCTATTTTGCCTGCTGCTATCTTAAGGAGAGTGAGAAGGAAGAGGGGTTGGCACTTTACCTGATGAAAGAGCGCGGCCCGAAAAAAATTCTGGTGGAAGCTTTGTGGGATTTTATTCAGAATCCCGATCAGAACTTTACTGTAAGTTCCGAGATCAGTGAAGCCTCACTGTTGGTTCTGGATGGCCTGCATGAGGCGGAATTTTTGATTGTGGCGGATCCGGAAAAACTGAACCTGCCGGAGGGTGAAATTGCATCCGGGGCTCTGCTTGAGAAGGGTGAGATTCGTAAGTTTAATCGTAAAAATCTGCCCGGGAATATTCTTTTCCG
>JAOZKP010000486.1 GCA_029935295.1 bacterium
CCATCTGGTAGGCGGTGGTATGGCCGTTGTTCCAGATTTCCACCCGGTAGCGGAGTGTATCTCCCCCGTCCGGGGGGAACAGGTCGACCGGGGTTGTCTGTGGCGTCTTTTCCATATAGAGATTGGGTTCGCCGACAGTCATAGTCTGAGTTACCGGCCCGATACTCTGGCTCACTCCATACGTCAATATCGCACTGTTTTCAAGAACAGTCCCATCCTGATTGGAGATTATATTTTCGACCCTGACATCGTAGGTGATAGTCATAGCGCCGGATGGTGGAGCTTTAATAACATCACCGAAATCCCATTGTAACTTACGGGTTGCCGGATTCCAGGTAAAAAGCGGTGGATTGTGGGTCGAAGTAAACCCGGACGGCGGTGTAACTGCCTGACTCCCATCATATTTGAGACCCTGAGGCAATGTATCTGTAACAATAAAATGAGTCGTACTGCCTGAGGGTATTCCAAGATCAATTATGAAAGTCTCCCGGTCACCGATAGCATACCAGGTCTGAGGAGTAACTATACTTTTGATGATGATTGGAATCTCAGCACTGACGTGGGCCTGAGCTTCACCCTTAAGATCATTAATACCGCCCGATCCGATACGCTCACCGGTAATAGTTCCGGGGGCTCCGGGAGTAGCGTCGCCGGTACCTTTATCTCCGGGCAGGCTCGTTGTTGTAAATGATACAGTATTGGTAACTGTCTGGCCGAATTTTATATCCGGATCAACCACGGCAGTGTAAGTAAGATTGACACACTCTCCCGGATCAAGTTTATCAATTGTACCGTTTAGAGTATTACCGGTAAATGCGGCCGTAACTACAGCTCCAGTACTGCCCGAATTAATGATAATATTGCCAGGATTTTGAAAATCAACCGGCAGCGCATCGGTAAATTGCCAGTCATAAGCGCTGGCAGCATTGGTTCCGACAGCACTATTGCATAGCTCAACTGTAAATTTAACCTGTTGACCGCCGCTGACCGTGGTCGGAGTTACGCCTTTAGTGATGTCGGGCTCCGGTTCTACAACTATGACATCAATATAGTTTCCGACAGCATGGTACTTGTGACCAGTTGCATCTGCCCAATCCATCAAGATTTGATCCCGTAAAACTTTACCGACATTATTGGCAGCATTATTCCTGGTCACACATTTCAACGTAAGAGTCAACCGGGCTACACTGCTGCTGATATTGGCAACCTTACCCAGAGAGAGACGTAACTCTCCTGTTGTTGATTCATCCAGCGTAACCGGCACTGCCGAACCAGGAGTATTAGTATTGATTCCTCCAGGGTTATCATCTGTCGTAATCCCAACATCATCCCGATCAAGATGTGCAGTCCCGGCGACATATCCCAATCCGTCCGGGATTTTATCAACCAGAACCACATCCAAGGTTTCACCGGCAGGAAAAGTAAACGTAAATTTATAATCTGCCACCTCGCCTATGGCCAGATTAGAGCCTGATGTATCCGGCTCAGAAGTGACAGTCAACTCTTTCTGACTTGAAGCCTTGTCGAAAATAATTTCATCGGTGCTATTCCCTTCAGTTCTGCGATCATACACGGTGTCTTCCGTCTCTGCATCACTGAGAGGCAGGCTCCAGCCATTTACATCGGCCCGGTTCTTAATATTCATTCCAGTTACTACTGAATCCGCCGTATCAACCTTAAAAACAAAGGTTTTACTGGCGCCGGGAGCAATAAAATTATCACCGATAGAATCATACTCGACCTGCCGGGCGTCACCGGAACCGGTCACAGCGAAGGTAAAACCGGACGGAGTGGATGTTGCGCTTATCGAAGAGCAATCAAAGACCACCACATCGTCAGCATCCACAACTCCATTCGGAACTCCGTTGGTTTTGGCATTGTTATCATTAATAAGATCATCAAGCTCAACATTGTACGCCGGGCCGTCACCACTATTAGTAACTACCAAAGTGATTGTAACTGTATCATTTGCCTGCAACCCGGTTTTCGGAGACATACTCTTACTGATTGCCAACCTAGGTTCGGTAACTGTGGTCTGCGCCTGCCGGCTTAAAGTGAAACCGGTAGACGTAAAACCATCGGGAAATAAAATATCAAATGTTGTCGTG
>JAOZKP010000487.1 GCA_029935295.1 bacterium
ACGGCCACTGGTTCTGAGGAAAATGAGGAGTGGTTTTCATCATCATGGGACCTTGCAAAACAGATTTTTCCTTTGCTTTTGATTGGCGTTTTGGTTGCTGGACTACTACTCGGGCGGGTTGACCATGAAGGTTTAATCCCCTCAACCTGGGTGGCTCAGGCGGTGGGTGGAAATTCTTTAAGGGCAAATTTCTGTGCCTCTTTTGCCGGTGCGTTTATGTATTTTGCAACCTTAACGGAAGTCCCCATCCTGCAGGGGTTGATTGGTAATGGTATGGGTAAAGGTCCGGCTTTAGCTCTGCTTCTGGCCGGGCCCGCTTTAAGTCTGCCCAGCATGCTCGTTATCCGCAGTGTTCTGGGAAATGTTAAAACAGCGGTATTTGTTCTTCTGGTTGTGGCAATGGCAACAATCAGTGGCGTTATTTTTGGGATGCTAACTTAAAATAAGGAGAAAAATAATGAAAATTCAAGTATTAGGAACCGGTTGCCATAAATGCGAAAAGCTGGCTGAGAATGTTAAGCGAGCGGCTTCTGAATTGAATCTCGATTGCGAAATTGAAAAAGTCACTGATCTTAACCAGATTATGGCTTTCGGTGTAATGTTGACTCCGGCTCTGGCTATTGAAGGTGATGTCAAAGTGGTTGGCAAAGTTCCATCAACTGAAGCACTGAAAAAGCTATTAACGTAAAAAGTATGATCCGTTATTGAATTTAACCTGACCAGAGTATCATGCTTTCACTTTAAGAGGTATTCCTTAAATCATGAAGAAATCAGAGAAACGGCTTTTAGAGGCCAAAACTCAAGTTCTCAAAGCCCTGGCCCATCCGACTAGGTTATGGATAACTGAAAAACTAAAAGATGGTGAGTGTTGTGTCAACAGTTTGGTTGAAGCTGTTGGCGCAGACTTTTCAACTGTTTCAAAACATCTTTCCGTACTTAAAGAGGCGGGTATCCTTGAGGATGAAAAACGTGGCAAACAGGTCTTTTACACCCTCAAGGTGCCGTGCGTATTAAGTTTTATGAGTTGTGTTGAGGAAGTAATCCAAACCCGCATCAAGGAACAGATTGGCTTGCTCATTAAAAATGACGGAGAGTGACCTCCTGATGTTCGATTTTCTCAAATTATTCGGTGACAAATTATTCGGTGACATCCACCGATTTAAAAACTATTACAGCTAGGGCACCGCCCACTGTTTTGAGTCGAATATTTGCTTATCGGAGAGCAATAGAGTTTACGATACCCCTATAACCATTTTTTTACCCATACTATTCAAAGCTTGGTCAATCTTGGTCAGTTTTGTCTGATAGTGTGGATCAAGGAGCCTCCGACCAACAGTCTCTGATACCCCAAGAATCCCCGCCAGAGCCGTCTTACTTAAGCCTTGGGCTGCAACGGTAGTGTAGAGCGCTGCTTTGGCCGCGATTAGAGCAGTCGGAGTAACCGGATGCTCGTCTGCTAACATTTCGCTCGCCAAGGGAATTTCCTCATTGTCGGCAATACATGAGGCCAAGGCTTCACAAAGGCAGTCGGCTGCATTATCCAAGGCCTCGTCAAGGGTTTTGCCGTCGGTCACGGCAAAGTGGATATCGCGGAAAGTGACGAGAAAAAAACCTTCGTCATCCTGTTCGATTTTTGCTGGATAGATAAATGTTCTCATAGCCTACCTCTATTTAATATCTTTTATTTCCAAGCCAATCCTCATAAGCATTACTTTAAGCAGGCCGGAACCAATCTCTTTTTTCAAGTCTTTCATAGTTGTCTTTTTGTCTCCGAAACGCAGGGTGCCGTGGCTTCCCTTACCGTGAGACTTAACCAATTCCAAGTTGATTTTTCTCTCTTTGGCTATTCTATTAAGTTTTTTGAGCAGTTCGTTTCCGTTTATATTTTATATATCGTACATTTATGTACGATTGTCAAGAGGAAAAAAGAAAATATAAATTAACCATAACAAAAGCGAAAGGCGCTGTTGAAGAGATTACAGGTCCGCAATCTAAAAGCAAAAGAAAAAGAAAAGGGTAGAGTAGAGAGCAGGCTAATCCCGCGTTAGTCCCGGCCTATCTGTTTCCGCCCCTTTCGTTTGGCGGTGCCTCAATAGCCGTAACAT
>JAOZKP010000014.1:0-9068 GCA_029935295.1 bacterium
AGCTACTTGCATTGATTTGTAAGTGGCTGTTTTAGGTTTAAACCGGGGTGAAACTGGGAAGTGTCACACTTGGGGTCAGTTATGCCGGTGCAAGTTTTCCTGCGAAGGTTTTTTACAGGATAGATTGCTTGAGTTCAGCGAGGTCTTTGTGCTAAACCAAGTCATTGAAGCTCTACTTTTTTTTAAGAATAAAAGAAGGTCATAACATGAGTGATTTGAACTCCGCCAGGCTCGAGTTATCATTGCCGGGCAATATTAGTTTTCTCGAAACTGCTCTCTCTTATATTGTCAATTGTGCAAAAGTATTCGGTTTATCGAAAAAAGAATTATCACAAATTCAGCTTGCAGCAGAAGAGGCTTTGATCAACATAATAAATAATTCCTTAAACAATGACCCAAATGAAATATACACAATAATCTGTCGCTGGCTGCCCACCAGAATGGAAGTGGTGATCCGCGATAAAGGTATGCCGTTCTCTCCTGCCGAAATCCCGGACTACAACCCAGAAGCCCTTGCAGATCTGGACAACATGGAGGGTTTGAGTATGTATTTACTTAAACATTCTGTTGATGAAGTGCATTTTCGTAACCGTGGTCGTGATGGTAAAGAGACTGTACTTGTGAAAAATATTGAGGCCCAACGTATTGATAATATCATCAGAGAAGAGGTCGCCACTGAGGAGACCAAAAGGAATATTGAGGATAACCGGAGAACCGTCTCTATTACCGAGTGGCACTTGCGCTCTTTTCGCCCCGGTGATGCCTTAGAGATATCTCGTTGCGCCTTTCAAGCCTACGGTTACTCCTACGAAACGTACATTTACTATCCCGAAAGAATAACCGAGATGAACCAACAAGGTGAGCTCAAATCCGTGGTAGCCGTAGATCAGAATGAAAACCTTCTCGCCCACATTGCCCTTAAATTTTATCACCCGAATGACCCGATAGCCGAAATTGGTGTAGCCTTTGTTAAGCCTGCGGGCAGATGTCTGAACATATTCAGCAAACTCTGTTTAGATGCCTACAGCAAGGCTCAAAAGCAAGGATTACAAGGGCTCTACGGCCGGGCTGTAACCAGCCACCCACTCTCCCAGAAGAAGCTGATTGATGATAATTTCATCAACTGTGGAGTCCTCCTTGGACTCTTTCCTGCAGATGTGGATTTCAAAGAACTTACAGGAAAAGTAGTCCAGAAAGAGAGTGCTCTTTTGATGTTTTTACCCCTGAAATCTCCAATCAAAACAATCTATCCACCCAAAAAACATGCCGAAATAGTCGATGAAATATTTGCAAATGGCTCAATTAAGGTTGTAACCGGAGATTCAAGCAAGGTAAAATCTGATAACAACACAGCGGCGACCGACACACAGGATAAGCTTAAACTCAGTCATAGCCGGATGGAAGTATTCAACACCGCAGATATTATTTGTTATTCAAGCGATCTTAAAATAGTTGATGATGTCCTCTCGGCCAAAAAAAGCTTATGTCTTGAGCGCACTGATGTTTTATACCTTTTCCTTGATCTTGAAAATCCGGGTTGCCCAAAGCTTGCTCAAGCCTGCGAAGAACTCGGATTTTTCTTTTCCGGAGTGCTTCCCTACGGCCTTCATGGCCGCCACGCGCTAATATTGCAGTACCTGAATAATCTTGCCATCGATTATGATAAAATTAAACTCCATGCACCTTTTGCTCAGAAACTTTTGCTCTATATAAAAAACTGCGAACAATGCTAATATGAGCGACATCAAGAGGATACTATTATGAATTACGATGAAATTTATCAACGGAATCTCGGACTTTTCACTAAAGATGAACAAAACAGGTTGAAAAATGCCAAAGTCGCTGTTGCAGGTGTCGGCGGGGTCGGCAGTTATCAAGCCGTGGCCTTGGCTAGATTGGGTGTTGGTGAACTCTCAATTATGGACCCGGGTATCTTTGATGAGCCTGATATGAATCGTCAATATGGGGCTCTGAGTTCAACTATAGGTATAAACAAAGCCGAAGCCACAGCTCCGATATTGATGGATATAAACCCCGGCCTGAAACTTAATATCAGAACTGAAGCGGCAGATACCGTCGCTCAAGTTGATGAATTTATTGCCGGAGCGGCGCTGGTAATTGATGCTATAGATTATGCCGGTTTCAGGCCTAAACAACTTCTCCATGAACGGGCGAGAAAACAGGGAATGTATATCCTTTCGGGACCGATTCCCGGTTTCGGTGCTTCTTTACAGATTTTTTCACCTACCGGCATGACTGTAGAAGAGTATTATGGAGCCCCGGAAAACAGGGGCGAGTGGGATAGTTTCAGGATTCCGATTACCAGAATTGCACCTCCAGATGCCATTCCTCAGGTTTTATATGATTTTGAACATGAAAAGATCGCCTACCTTTCAAGTAACGGTGCCTCAGCCCAGTTAGTCGGCGGCCTTCTCGGTATGGAAGCAGCCCTGATGATTACGGGAAAAAGATCTGAAAAAGATCTAATAACGGTGCCGGAAATGGTTTATATCGATCTTATGCAGAGAGAATTTACCGTCTACAACCCCCTTGAGCTAGTGCCTCATTCAAAGGATTGACTATGCAGTTAAAAGCATTGCAACGCATTCAAGCACTTTTAGATGATAAGTCATTTAATGAATTTAAAGCCGAATCTATCACCGGCTATGTAACCGGTAGTGGCCGGATCGCTGGCCGCAAGGTTTACATTTCAGCTATCGTCTCTGAAAAGATGCCCCCAAATGTTTTTGCAGGGTTCCAACATCACTTAAACCTGCTCGAAGAGGCTTTGAAAAATCCGGCCCCGGTAATTCTGATAATGGATATTCCCGGACATCATACCAGTGCCGCGCAAAGCCCGTTTCCACAAAACCCGACCAAACTGCTTGCCGATAAACACGGTATGGGCCGCTGGTATGCACTTCATGCCCAGTTATCGGGGAAAGTTCCTCAGATATGCGTAGTCTGTGAAAAAATGGGTGCGGCCTTGACTTTTCCAGTTGCTCTTTGTGATGCGGTAGTCATGCTTGAAAATGCCGGCATGAGTATTGGCCGGCCGGATGTAGTGGAAAAAATTATTGGCGAAAAGGTTGATTATAAAAAACTTGGCGGCGCAGAAATGCACGCACAAATTTCCGGATCGGTCGATAAGGTTGTCAAAAGCGAAGATGAAGCGTTCATGTTTGTTCGTCACTACCTCTCTTTTCTCCCGATCGCAAGCGGAGAGGCACTGCCTCTATCTTTAGAGAGAGAACCGGTGATGATATCTCCAACGATTGCCGAGCTTATTCCGGACAACCCTAATATCACCTTTGATATTCTGTCTGTGATCGCCGCTCTGGTTGATAATAGCGACCCCGAAAATGGGAGTGGCGCTTCCCTTTTGCAGATGCGAGCTGAATTTGCAAAAGAGGTTATTACCGGGTTTGCCCGGGTCAACGGTCAACCTGTCGGCATTATTGCCAACAACTCACAATGCAAAGGCGGTGTCTTTTTCCCGGCCAGTTGTCGTAAGGTCTCGCGTTTTGTTTCTCTTTGTGACTCTTTTGGGCTGCCGTTGGTTTTTCTTGCTGATTCCGCCGGTTTCATGGTGGGTTCCACAGTCGAACAGGCGGGTATTATCCGTGAAGCAGCGTTGATGTTGCAAACGATTGCTAATACAAGCGTGGCTAAATTATCGGTTGTTTTGCGAAGAGATTATACTGCCGGTGTCTATGCCATGGCTGGGCCCGGCATGAATCCTGAAAATTTTATTGCTTTACCTACCGCCATAATTTCAATTTACGGAAAAGCTGTAGCCGATAAACTCGGCCATGAAGACTCAAATATATGTGAAGCGAAAAACCGTCAAGACATGCTCAATAACGCCTCAGATCTTCAGGAACTACAGAGACAGGGTTTACTTGATGAGATTGTCCAAGCAAAAGATTTGAGAGCTAGGATTAAACAATTTTTAGAAGGTAAAAATGACGGTAACTCAGCTTCAGGTAGGCCGGTTTTACTGCTGTAGGAAGGAAATGATAAAAGAAGAGTTCAGAAATAAAATGATTAAACATTTGCCAACCTTCGCCCTCGTCGACTGCAACAACTTCTATGTCTCCTGTGAGAGGGTATTCAACCCGCAACTCATAGGTAAACCGGTAATCGTTTTATCTAATAACGACGGCTGTGCGGTCGCCAGATCAAATGAGGCTAAAGCTCTTGGCATTAAAATGGGCGTGCCGGTATTTCAGATAAGAGATACCATAAGGAATAATAACGTTAAAGTTTACTCCTCAAACTATGCCCTCTATGGTGATATGTCGAATCGGGTAATGCAGACCCTGACCAGATTTACACCGGAAATGGAAGTTTATTCCATTGATGAAGCCTTTCTTGATCTGTCTAACCTCAATCGAATTGATCTCAATGATTATGGCCGTAAGATAAAGACCACCGTGGAAAAATGGACTGGTATTCCGGTATCTGTGGGGATGGCCGGCACTAAAACTCTGGCTAAGATTGCTAACCGACTGGCCAAATATTCAAAGAAAGCCAATGGCGTATTGGATTTAACTGATGTAAAATATCTAGATAGAGCTCTTGAAATGACTGAGGTCGGTGATGTTTGGGGTGTCGGTCGCAGATACGCAAAGTTTTTAACATCCAATGGTATTAGCAATGCTCGGCAGCTGCGTGGTGCTGATGATAAATTTATCCAAAAGAAGATGGGTATAGTTGGTATTCGCCTACTTAATGAGCTGAGGGGGATTTCCTGCTATCCGCTGGAGCAGTCACCGCCGCGTAAACAGTCAACGACTGTATCCAGAACTTTTAAGCATGGGATAGAGTCGCTTGATGAACTGCATGAGGCCGCAGCCGCCTATGTTTCATCCGGAGCGGAGAAATTAAGAAAAGAGAAATTGGTTGCCGGGGTGTTGATCGTCTATGTGATGACCAATCGTTTTCAGGAAGACTATTACTACAACAGCATCTCAACCAATCTTCCCGTTCGTACCAGTGATACCGCCGAACTAATCGGCTATGCCCGGGACGGCCTCAGAAAAATCTATAAAAAAGGCTGCCAGTATAAAAAAGTAGGCATTTTATTGAATGATCTGGGCCCGGAGAATGAGATTCAGGCAAGTTTCTTTGATACTGTCGACCGGAGTCGTTCAAAAAAATTGATGAAGGCCATTGATAGTATTAATGGTGATATGGGTTCCGGAGTCATCCAATATGGATCTGTTGGACTGTCTCATAATCAGAGCTGGAAGACATCTTTTAATCAGAGGTCGGGGTCATATACGACTCATTGGGATCAATTGTTGGAAGTGGGGTGAACGGGGATGATTTTAGAAGATCGTAAACAGTTGTAGATTTGATGAAGTATTTATAAAAGGGGTGTAAAAATCACTATTGTCAGTTGATGAAGCTATTAAAAGACAACATTTTAGCGTAGGAAAATCAATTATTCTTGGCTTCGATGAGAAATATAACGCTTGACATTTAACGATAGTCGTTATAGTTTTAATTATGATAAAGAATTTTAAATGCAAGCACACTAAAGCTCTTTACGAAGGAAAAAGCTCCAAACAATTTAGAGCTTTTCAAGTACAAGCAGAACGTAAACTCCAAATGCTTGATAGTGTAGTCGAATTACTTGATTTACGATCTCCACCGGGCAACAGACTGGAAAAGTTGGAGGGAGACAGACAAGGACAGCATAGTATAAGAATCAACAAACAATGGCGTGTATGCTTTGTATGGTCTGACGAGCCTTGCGACGTAGAAATAACAGATTATCACTAAGAAGGAGAAGATTATGAATAATATGCGACCAATCCACCCCGGCGAAATCATCAAAGAAGAGTACCTTGAACCATTGAATATGAGTGTTAATGCTTTGGCTATAGCTCTGCGAGTTCCAGCGCCCAGAATTAATGATATTGTAAGACAAAAACGTGGTATCAGCATAGATACCGCTATGAGGCTAGCTAGATATTTCAATACCACTGCGCAATTCTGGATGAACTTACAAATCAGTTATGACCTTAAAATTGCCAGACAAAATATGACAAAAATTGAGAATGAAATTATCCCCTTGCAAACGGCTGCCGCCTAATTATCTCACCCTTCTTAAGTGGGAACTGGGGTCAAATCTTTATCCTTGACATGGTGATTGTTGGCAACTTCAAAATTTGGTGATTTTTGAGAAAGCCGCAATCATTGCTTTGCCCACTGCAACGGGGTCGCAGCTTTACAAATGGCGGGTTAAGATTTGGATTTCACGCGGACATTTCGGCCGCTATTTATAAAGCAACAACCCCAATCGAGGTGTTACGGGTGGGGGTTAACTGGGGTCGTAAAATTAAATTAATCCAAATCACCTTTCAACCCAATCTCGTCAGCGACATCTCGCATTCCCATTATCGTGTCCTCAATCAATTCACCGATTTCTACCCCCAGCATCTCAGCACCTTTCCTGATTACAGACCGATCAACGCCAGCAGCAAAGGCCGGTGATTTCCATTTCTTCTTTACCGATTTTACACTCATATCCATGACACTTTTTGATGGTCTGACCATAGCATTGGCCGCAATCAGACCGGTCAATTCATCGATGGCATAAAGTGTTTTTTCTAAATTACTTTGAGGCTCTACGTCTGAACACATACCCCATCCATGAGAAATGACCGCACGGATATATTCTTCCGGCCAATTATGCTTTTCGAGGATTTCTTTTGTTTTGGTGCAGTGCTGGTCGGGATATTTTTCATAATCAAGATCATGAATTAAGCCGATTATCCCCCATTTCTCTTCATCCTCCCCATTCTTCTTGGCAAAGTAACGCATAACACCTTCAACGGCATAGGCATGTTTGCGAAGACTGTCATTTTGATTGAATTCATGGAGCAGCTTTAGAGCCTCATCACGGGTTGGGATAGGATTTGTCATCGTTGGTTGCCTGCCTGGTGTTTGCAATCATTTAGCGGTTAGTGTTACCGAAGTTCGTACTCTCTTACCGAAAGACAACTCCAGCCTATCAACTAAGAATCCTTACATAACCATCACAGTCAAGAAGGAGAACTTAAGCTAATCTTTATTGCGTACTTTCTGTAATTAATCAATAACTATTTCCAACTATTAACCAGAATTAAACACTATACGAATAACCCTGTAAACGCAGTTCCCGGCGGTTTCTCGCTATCCATGGAAAAAGGTAGTCGAGGGCGAAAGAGACACTCGTAAGATTAAGGCTCAGCAAAAAATATCTGGCTGTTTCCAGTCAATTGCAGAAAGTGGGTTGACTTTTAGGTGATAATCAAAGATATAAACGGCGATAAAGAAGAGGAAATTATAGATGTTGTAAGATCTGCCGGTGTTAATGATTTGGGAAAGAATGAAGACTCGGTCGCAGCCCTGTCAAAAAAGTAAATTAATGACAATAAACACAACTGTAGAAAGTATCTATCAGCCGGATCAGGCCACAGAGTGTAAGCGACCTCTCTTTTTGGTGTCGGTTTCAGCCGGATTTCCATCGCCGGCTGATGACTATATTGAGAATCAGCTTGACCTGAATAGGCACCTTATCAAGCATCCGGCGGCAACCTTCTTTGTCAAAGTCAAAGGTGATTCAATGATTGATGCCGGAATTCATTCTGGTGATATTTTGATCGTTGATCGTTCCCTGGAAGCAAATGATAAAAAAGTGGTTATTGCAGTTGTCGATGGCGAGTTGACGGTGAAAAGGATCAGAATAATTGATAAAAAGGTTTTTCTGTTGCCTGAGAATAGTGATTTCAGTTCAACCGAGATTACTGAGTCCATGGATTTTAAAATCTGGGGAGTGGTTACCAATGTTATTCATGCGCTGTAGAGTTGTCTGAACATGAATTTGGGGTATAAAGGTGACATGGAATTTTTCATTATTAACGAAATATTGTTTTCTGGAGTCTGAAATTAGGAGGAAGTGATGCTGGACAAAGTTAAGGTTGGAATAATTATTTGTGACCGCTATCGCCGCTGTGCCGGAGGAAAGTGTTTTAGATCATTGCAAAACAGAGAAGGGGCCTTCTCTCGTTACCGGGATGTAGAGGTCGAGCTGGTCGGATATACTTCTTGTGATGGGTGTCCCGGTGGCAATGTCGAATATGCTGTTGACGAAATGAAAAAGAACGGGGTTGAGGTTGTGCATTTGGCTACGGGTCTGATTGTGGGTTATCCTCCTTGCCCTCATATTACCTTTTTTCATGATTTTATAAAAACAAGATATGGTCTCGAAGTTGTTTATGGGACCCATCCAATTCCGCAAAAATATCTTAATATGCATGATAAAATGCATGCTTGGGATGAACCAGAATGGAAATCGATTATCCAGCCGACTATGACGGAAGAGGCAGTTCGTCTGGAGTATGACTGATTTTGTAGAAATAATGCCGTATTGGCAGTCTGGAAGTTTTCTCATTTGTAACAATTTGGGTGCTGCGTAAATGAAAGAGATGCGTCGGCAAGACCGGGCGATTAGTGAAAAAGAAGCTCTGGATCTATTAACCAAAGCGGAATATGCTGTGCTCTCAACCGTTGATGAAAATGGTGATCCGTATGGTGTTCCGCTGAATTTTTGTGTAATTAATGATTGCATATATTTTCATTGTGCTTCGGAAGGACAGAAAATTGACAATATTTTGCGAAATAGATCAGTCTCATTCTGTGTAGTGGGTAACACGGAAGTTTTGCCGGGGAAATTCTCTACAAAATTTGCAAGTGTGATAGTTTCGGGCGCAGCCGAAGAAGTATTTACTCTGGATAAGCAGCTTGCTTTGGAAGGCCTGCTGAAAAAATATTCTGCAGAATTTCTTGATAAAGGTAAGAAATATATTGTCGCAGCAGAAGGGAACACCAGGGTTTTTAAAATCACCATTAAAGAATTGACAGGTAAAGCCCGCAAATAAACCACCCTATTACTTTTTACGAGTTCATCAACGGTAAACAAGCCTCGGTTTTTTTTAGTCTATGCATTTGCCCTAGATAATAACTGAGATTCTTAAAAATAATGAAAAGCTCTTAACCGTATGATTGCATTTCGT
>JAOZKP010000014.1:9168-20994 GCA_029935295.1 bacterium
TAACTGAGATTCTTAAAAATAATGAAAAGCTCTTAACCGTATGATTGCATTTCGTGGGATATTTTACTGGAGTTGTTTATGGCCTTAAACCATGAAGCTATAGGAAGGAAAATCGGTCCGCTGGTCCGGAAATATTCGTGGCGGGATGTTATTCTCTATGCGCTTGCGGTCGGGGCCGGCACTGATGAGATGGAGTATTGCTATGAGAAGCAGCTAAAGGTGCTGCCGACTTTCTCTCTGGCAACTACGTTCGATTTTTTCTGGCACCTGGCCCGGGAGGCGAATATCGATCTTTCCGGAATTCTGCACGGTGAGCAGGAGTTGATTTTTTGCAATCCGCTGCCGGTTGCCGGCGAAATGATTACTGAGGGCCGAGTGGTTAATTATTATGATAAAGGTGAGAAAAGAGGCGCGTTAGTGGTGGGTGAATGTGAAACTTGTTCGGCTTCGGGTGATCCTCTTTTCAGGAGTGTTTACTCGCTGTTTGCCCGGAATGATGGTGGTTTCGGTGGTCCGCAGTCAGTTTCCGGCCCGAAGTTTGTTTTTCCGGATACAGACCCTACCTTTGTGATTGAGGCGTTGCCTTTTGTCAATCAGCATCTTTTGTATCGTTTGACCGGTGACTACTTTGAGGTTCATGTTGATGCTGAATTTGCTGAAAACTCAGGTTTTGCCAGGCCGATTATGCACGGTGCCTGTACGATGGGTTACGGGTGCCGGGCTTTGGTTGGGAAGTTAATGCCCGGGGCTCCCGAAAGAATGCGGCGTCTGGCGTGTCGTTTCTCTCATTTTCTTTATCCCGGAGTGCCGATTCAGACACTCATCTGGCCGCAGGAACCGGGTAAAGCTTTGTGGCGAGTGATAAACGCTGAAAGCGGAGCCGTATTGATTGATAATGGTATTTGTGAATATAAATGATGTTCGTTTGCTCAGGAGAAGAGTGAACGCTGGTTTAGTTTTCGGGGAATAAAGTAAGTTCAGGAACCTGTTTAATCAGGTTAATTTCATAGGCCAGATTGTAGAAGAGACGGAGTCCGGTCAGGGCCTGCTGGTTCAGGTCGTAGGATATGGCCTGCTGCCAGTAAGTCAGTAATTGCGGGGGTGATATTTCAGCTGTGTTGACAAGTTCAGCCAGGGCCGCAGTTGTTAAATCGGCAAGTTTATCCGGCAGGGCGGCAACGATTTCGGTTAAGGCGTGGTGCAGGTCGATTATCGACTGGCTTTTTCTGCTTATGGCGCTTTTGCGGCCGATCCAGAGAGCGTAAACAAACGGCAGATTTGTGAATTGGTGCCAGAGTTTTCCGAGGTCGTAAACGATATAGCCCGGCGGCGGGTTGTGGTATAACTTTAGAGCCTGATCACCAATTATCAGGGCGGCATCCTTAAGGTGATCTGCGGGGGTAAACTCTGCGGTGGTGAAAGTGACAGTATCAGGATCAAGTTCTTGAAAGTGGAATAGAATAATTTTTAAGAGGAAGATGGATGTCAGTGAGTGGCTGGTCAGAGATATCGTCTTATGGTTAAGTTCGGCCAGCGGCAGCCGGCTTAAAAGGATGACACTGCGGACCTCAGTCAGTGAAGCTATGCTGATATCCGGCAGGATAAAATAGTCGTTGCTGTTACCATTTGCCAGCAGCATTGAGGATGACGGGCTGATGTCAATTTCGCCGTTTTTTAGCCCCTCATTGAGCCGGGCCGGATGGCCGGAAATCAGATTGTAGCGATTGCTGTCTAAAATTGCCGGCAGCTGCTGAAAAAGTGGCCAGCAGTTCAGGTAATCTATGCGGCCGAGATTAAGTTGGGGTTCGCTCATTTTGCAATAGCCTGTTTTTTCAATTACCGGCAAAAAGGCGGCTGTAATCCAAGCCTTTGGCTCGTGAATTACGGTTTAAGCTTTCACTTTGCCGCTGCCAGAAAGAGAAATGGTCTGGTTTTTCAGCAGTCTGGTTGTTGATGGTGGTATAGAAGAAGAGGGCGGCGAAGAAGTGGTCACGGCTGACAAGTTTTTTGACACGTTTGTCACCCCGGCCCAGGCGGTAGAGCAGACTGTATATATCCTTGATAGCATGTCGCTGAAACCGGGGCAGGTTGAAGCGCTGATTTACCGGTTTAAGACTCTCTTCGACAAATTCCTGCACCAGGTTAAGCCGCACATTGTCACTTAAAGGGAATTTTTTGAAAATACCCGGCATAATCAGAGCTGCGACCAGCATTTTTTCAAGCTCTTTACTGTTGTCGGCAGTCGGGAAAAAATCTTCGATCTGTTTGATAACTGGAATTGCTTCAGCGCAGTTTGCGGCAATTTCCTCCGGCAGCCAGTACTGATTGATCTGATAATGGTTGCCCATTTCCAGTAAAGCCGCAGTGGTTTTTTTACTGTAAAGTCCTTTCAACTCTTCCCGCAGGCGGCTGGCGGGGACTTCGCTTAAAGCGTGGGCCTGAGCCTGGCAGCCTCTGATCGTTTCATCTTCAATCGAAAAATTAAGCCGACAGGCAAACTCCAGTGCCCTTAAGATGCGGACCGGATCTTCGGCAAAGCGTACGTCCGGGTCGCCGATAATTCGGATAATCTGATTATCTAAATCACTCAGACCGTTGACGTGGTCAATGACAGAAAAATCAGCAATATTATAGAAGAGGGCATTAATTGTGAAATCCCGCCGGCTGGCATCCTCTTGCGGAGTACCGAAAAGATTGTTGGCAAGTTCCGGCTGCTCTTTGATGCTTTCGGCATCATCCTGTTCCAGGGTGAAGGGGCGGCGGAAAGTTGCGATTTCAAAAATCTGCGGGGTTGTATGTAAACGGTCATGAAAGAATATATGGACCAGGCGGAAGCGGCGGCCGATAATGCGGGAGTTGCGGAAGAGGCGTTTAACCTGTCTCGGGGTGGCGTTGGTAACAATGTCAAAGTCCGCCGGGGTGTCGCCTAAGAGCATATCGCGCACGGCCCCGCCGGCAAGATACGCCGTAAACCCGCTGTTTTTTAGCCGGTAGAGGATTTTGACGGCGTTGGGGTCGATGTTTTTGCGTGAGATCGGGTGGCCGGAGCGGGTGATAATTACCGGTTCTGAAGGAGATGTTTGCGGGTCGTCATCGGGCTTGTGAGAGAAGGTCATAAAGGGTATTTCCGGCAAAAGAACGCAGGCCTGTTTTTACGGGTTGAGTTTTTATCGTTCTTGCAGTATGTATACAGGGTTGATGGTTAGTATGACACAATCAATACCAGCACTTTAGTTTCGCGCCAACAGCTCCTGATACGAGGCGGGCCTATAGCAGATATGGGCGGCTTTGGTAAAGTTTTTTATGGAGATTAAAAATAGGACGGGTGGATTTTTGAGTCAGCCTGAATTGGAAAAAGAGCTGCAGCAGCTGCGTCAGGAAAATATTATCCTGAAAAATCAGCTTGATTGTCTATTAAAACAGGGGGACGATAGTGCGATTGATACCCTGCGCGAAGCTTCATTTCAACAGGCAATTCTGATTGCTGATCTGCGTAAAAAAGAGGAGGCTTTAAGGAAACTGGTGATTACCGATGGTTTAACCGGCCTCTATAACCATCGTCATTTTCAGCAGCGTCTGCGGGATGAGTGTGACCGGGCCCGGCGTTATAGTTACAAGCTGTCATTGATTATGATTGATATCGATAATTTCAAACATTACAATGATACCCACGGCCATCCGGCTGGGGATAAAGTTCTGCTGCAGGTGGCTGAAATTTTATCGGATAAGGCCCGGCAAAGTGATATTGTTGCCCGTTACGGCGGTGAGGAATTTGCGATTCTCTGCCATAGTTCACTTGCAGATACGGTCGGTGTTGCTGAACGTCTGCTTCTGGACATCGACGCGGCTGAGTTCTGGGGGCAGGAGCAGCAGCCGCTGCTTAAAGGTCAGAGTGAAGGCTCTTTGACTATCTGTCTTGGGGTTGCGGCGTTCGGTCCAAGTATGAAAGATCCTGGAGAGCTGGTCGAACTGGCTGATAAAAAACTTTATCAGGCAAAGAAAGCAGGGAGAAACCGGGTTGTTTTTTGATCTCTTATTGCGTTTTAAAACGTCATCCTTTCTTAAGTTTTTGGTCATATTAAGTGGCAGCGCAATTTTATTGCTGCTGCTCGCACCCGGTTCGGTTTACGTTGCCGGCTTTTCGGTTGCGGTGCATCTGTTCCTGGTGATTGCTCTTTCCTGGTTTATTTTCAAAGTGGTCTGGCCGGTCCGGGGTAAGCTTGATGAACTTATCCGGGTGGTTGAAAAACATCAGTCTGAAAAAAAATCGGTAACTCAACTTCAGCCCGAAATTGAGATTGCCGGTATGGCTATGGGCAGTTACAAAGGAGTACTTACCCATACATTAATGCTTTTGGAGGATCAATACGATAGTCTGACGTCGCATGCCCGGCAGCTGGAAAATTTTTCCCGGGTTCTGGAAAAGCAGAACAGTAAAATCAGTGAAAGCCGCCAGCGTTATCGTGCAATTCTGGATGCTCTTGGAGATGGCCTCTATTTGATAGATGACAGTTATGTTATTCAGACTGTCAACCGGGCTGAAGCGGCATTCTCAAATATGACTCCGAAGGATGTTGTCGGCCATCACTGTTACGAGGTCTTTCGCCATCGCAAAACCCCCTGTTCTGATTGTATGCCACGTGAGTGTATGAATGACGGGCAGGTTCATACTCGTTTACGGGTCGAAAAACGCCGCATCGGGCGCGAATGTGTCAATATTTTCTGCTACCCGATTTTTCATAATGGTGAAAAAGAGAGTCGCGAGGTGGTGGTTTATATTCAGGATACAAGTAAGCTGGCAATGATGGAAGATCAGGTTGTAAAAACTGAGAAAATGGCCAGTATTGGGCAGATGGCCGCCGGGATTGCCCATGATCTTAATAATTTTCTGGCCGGAATTTACGGGGTTGTCCAGCTTTTGCAGATGCGTTTTGAAGCCTCTCCCGAAGATCGGGCAAAAGATTTGACCCTAATCGGGAGATTGCGGGAACAGGTCGAGGCCCTGAACCTGATGGCGGGCAACTTGATGGTTTTTTCTCATCCCGAACGCAAAGAGATGTTCCCTCTCCTGTTGAATCAGGTGATTGAAGCGGCCTTAAGTTTCAGTCATTATGAACTGGAACGCGACCAGGTTGTTCTGGAGTGCAAATTTATGGATGATCTGCCATTGGCTCATATGGAAAAGGGGCAGATTCAGCAGGTAATCCTTAATTTGCTGCTGAATGGAACCCAGGCAATTCGGGAACGCAGAGCTGCCAATGCTGATGTTGCGGAAGGCCGGATAGTGGTGGCGACCGGGATTGAGAATGAAAATTCTATCTATTTCTCGGTCAGTGATAACGGTACCGGAATTAATTCTGAGTGTCAGGAACATCTTTTTGACCCCTTCTTTTCAACCAAAGAGGTTAATGTTGACGGCGGTGCGACCGGACTTGGTCTGTTTACCGCCCGGACAATTATAGTGCAGCATCAGGGATCAATCAGTTTCAGCAGCACTCCGGGTCAGGGGAGCTGCTTCAAAGTTGTTCTTCCGTTAAAACAGGGTGCGGAGTCTTGTGTTTAGTGCCTTACAGGTTATTTTCTTGTTTGAAAAACAAGAAAATGTTCTGATAAGAGCGCTTATTTGCGGGCCGTAAAAGTCCATTTTGGTTGCGGGATTTGTTCCCGCATTAGGAACTATGTTAAGATGAATGCCAATATAATCAAAGAGTATAAAGATCTTTCAGTTTTTTTGTTGAAGACCATGCAGGGGGCGGCAGCGGGCGAAGCGTCTGCCGGAAACTCTTTAGGTGCACTTTGTGAGTCTTTGGAAAAAGCGGCTGATGCAAGTCAGATTAAACGCATTCACAAGCAGCTTAAAGAGGTTGTACGCAAGGAGAAGCCGGTCGATGTTAATCTGCTGTTAACCAGCATCAAGCACTTGAAAGCGTCGCTTCTGGAGCAGTCTGATGTAGAAAACGACCTTCTTGCGTTGGTCAGCGAGTTTAAGAAGATGATTACGATGGCCCTGCATCACATCGAATCACTTTCACTACATAATAAGGAGAGCCAGCGGCTTTTTTCGGAGTGTCGCGAAGATTTGCAGGAGCTAAAATCGGTAGAAGAGATGAGTCAGTATGCCGGCAAGTTTAAGCGGCTTTTCTCCAAGACCCTTCTTTTTGATGATGAGACTGATCGCGAACGTGATGAATTGAAAAAAATTATTTCAATTCTGGCCAATTCGATCTCCGGTTTGCTCCACAGCAGCGGTGATTTTGACAGTGGTCTGGATGATTGTGTCGACCGCTTGCAGAAAGCTCGAACTTTGTCTGAAGTTCAGGAGATTCGCGAGGCTCTGCTGAAACAGGCGCAGGGGCTGCAGGAGCGAACCCGGCAGATGGTTGAAGATGTACGCTTGGCCCAGACTCAGGTTGATGATGCCAATAAAAAGGTTGAGAGCCTGAAACAGCAGATGGAGAAGGTGAAGCAGGAGATCATTATCGATCCGCTTACCCGAACCTACAATCGCCGGGCTTACGATGAGAAAATCAAACAGGAGATGATGGGTTTTCAGCGGTATTCCCGGCCGACGGCCCTGGCAATAGTTGATATCGACCACTTTAAGAATGTTAACGACACTTATGGTCACCGTACCGGTGATGGGGTTCTGCGGATTTTAAGTGGGGTAATGAAAAAGGAGATCCGGGAGATTGATGTTCTGGCCCGCTATGGCGGCGAAGAGTTCGCCCTGATCTTGCCGCACACATCTTACGAACAGGCACTCGATGTAACCGAGCGCATTCGCCGGAAAGTTGAGGAGAGCCGCTTCACATATAAAAGCAAGCCGTTTTCAGTGACTATCAGTATCGGTGTTGGTACGTTAAGAGCTGAAGATACATTGGAAACTTATGTAGAAAGGGTCGATCAGGCCCTCTACCGCGCTAAAAACAGCGGCCGTAACCGGGTCGTCGGCGAAAATGCTTAGTATTTCAGGTTTTTTATCATTGCTATTTCATCACAATTCGGGAATTTGATACATTTCAAGCATTCACCCCAGACCTTGTGCGGCAGTTCACTTTTATCGATGGTCTGGTAGCCCAGACCGGCAAAGAATTTTTCCTGGTAGGTCAGAGTAAAGACTCTTTTCAGGCCCAGTTTCCGGGCCTCATTTTCACAGACTTCAACCAGCTGACAGCCGATTCCCTGCCTGGTGTGGGCGGGCAGTACTGCCAGTGAACGGATCTCTCCCAGATCTTCCCAGCAGACATGCAGGCTGCCGACCCCTAAAATTTCATCTTCTTTCTGTAAAACAATGAAATCCCGCAGGTTGTCATAAAGGTCATTTAATGATCGGGGTAATAACAATCCTTTGTCAGCGTAATACTCAAGGGTTTTCTGGATGGTTTCGATGTCATTGACGGTTGCTGGACGAATCATTTAATTTACTCCTTTGTCGACTTTTCCCGCTTCCCGGCGCAAGGCCCGGGCGTGTTCTTCAGCCTCTGATGTAATCTCTTCACCACTGCCCATCCGCGCCAGTTCGCGAATTCTGGCACTCTCCTGATCTGCTGCAAATTCATTGATCTGAATCAGGGTACTTTCATTGTCGGGAAGTACAATTTTGTCAATAACCAGATGCTGGTCAGCAAACGCCGCAACCTGGGGCAGATGAGTTACCGTGACTACCTGGCACTCTTTGGCGATGGCGGCAATTTTGCGGCCGACCGCGGCGGCAGTGCTGCCGCCGAGACCGGTGTCGACTTCGTCAAAAATCAGGGTTGGTACTTGATAACGATGTGCGAGGGCGGTTTTTAACGCCAGCAGGAGCCGGGAAAGTTCACCGCCGGAAGCATTTTTCTCAATGGCGGTCGGCTCTTCACCGGGATTGGCACTGAAGAGAAAGCTTATCTGGTCCCGGCCGGTTGCGGTCGGGTCGATTGTTTTCCGGGTAATGATAAAACGGGCATGCGCCAGGTTGAGATCATTTAGATGTTGACCGACAGCGGCTGCTAAAGCATCTCCCTGTTGTTGCCGGGCAGTGCTGAGTTGTGCCGCATTTTCCAGCATCTTTTGCTGCAGCCGGGCAAGTTCAATACCCTTTTTCTCTTTTTCAGAATCACGATTTTCAAAGATTGTGACTTTCTCTTTAAGCTCGTCGCGCAGTTTAAGCAATCCTTCAATGTCAGTTACAAACTTTCGTTTGAGTCGTTCCAGAATAGCAAGCCGTTCTTCAGTTGCATCGATAGTCTGTTCATCAACATCGAGGCTGTTCATATAGCTGCAGTTGTGTTTGTAAACCTCCTGCAGGGTGTCGATGATATCGGTTAAGCTCTCGCCGGTTTGCGGCGCATTGCGATCCCGGCGCGAAAGTTCGGCGCCGATTTCCTGCAAACGATAGCAGTTGTCGATAATTGAGTTACTGCCGCTGTAGGTGAGTTCGTCGGCTTCACGGGTCAGCTCTTTGAGTTTGCCGGCCTGTTGGTACTGCTGGCGGCGGTCGAGCAGTTCATTTTCTTCAGTAAGACTTAGATTTGCGTCCTCAAGTTCGTTAAGTTGATGGCAGTAGTAGTCCATCTGCCGGGCGGCTTCGCTGATTTTAAGTTCCCACTCTTGATACTCCTGCGCAAATTGCCGGTGAGCGTGAAAAGAGTTGCTGTACTCAGCTCTTAAAAGGAGAAGGTCGCCGTAGGTATCAAGTAGATTTAAAAGTTTTTTCGGTTGCCGCAGGTTTTGTTGCTGATGTTGATCGACAAATTCCAGCAGATAACTGGCGATCGCAGTAACTGTCGCCCCGGTACTCGGCTGGTCATTGACATAGATGCGGTTATTAAGTCCGCCCTGGGTTTTTAAGCTTAAGTGGCGTCGTAAAATAATTTCATCCCGGCTGTCAGCAAAGCCAAGGTCGCTGAGTCTCTGGTGTAAACTGGATTTTTGCGGCAGGGTGAAGATGGCGGCAATCGTGACCGGCAAGGTCTCGTCCTGAAAGATATCAGTCCCCGGCTTTTCTCCGAGCAGGGTGTTTAAAGCACTTAGAATGATTGATTTGCCGGCACCGGTTTCACCGGTTAATACAGTCAATCCCGGGTGGAATTCCAAAGCGAGTTTGTCGATCAGTTTGAAATTGCTGATAGATAGGTGTTTCAGCATCGCTTACTCGCAGTTATTCTGATAGCGTTCACCCCATTTCAGTTTGTTGCGTAAAACTTCGAAATAGGTTTTGCTGGGGGAGGTTATCAGCTCGATGCTGTGATCTGACTTAGTGATGACGATACGATCGAGCGGTTGTATCGGAAACCCGGTCTGGCCGTCTAAAGTCAGAAAAATATCATCACTGTCGGTCGAAATCAGGGTTGTTTCAATTGTGACTTCAGGCGGCACAATCAGGGGTCGGTTTGAGAGCGTGTGCGGGCAGATCGGAGAAATCGTGATGCTGTTTAAAGTTGGATAAACTATGGGGCCGCCGGCAGAGAGGGAGTAGCCGGTTGAGCCGGTCGGGGTCGAAAAAATCAGGCCGTCGGATTTGAATGTGTTAACCAGGTTATCGTCAATAACTGTTTTTAAATCAATAATCCGGGCCATTGCCCCCTTGTTGATGACGACGTCATTGAGAACGTTGTGGTATGAAATTCTCCGGCCGTCGCGATAGAGGGAAACATTGAGCACCATTCTCGGGCTTAAGGTAAAATTGCCGGCCAGAACTTCGCTCATAACCTGGAACAGTTCATCAAGTGTGATCGCGGTCAGAAAACCGAGTCCACCAAGATTAACTCCGAGAATCGGGCGTGAATTTCCTTTGATGTGGCGAGCGATGCTGAGGAGGGTGCCGTCGCCGCCGAGAACTACAATCAGGTCGGCCCGGTTGGTGATATCATTTTTGCTGAAACCCGGGATTTTTAAGGGCTCGGCCAGTTCCGCTTCGCAGAGAATCTGCCGGCTGCACTTTTTGGTTAGCCAGTCGCTTAACTTGATGCCGATTTCAAGCGCTCGCTGATTGTTGCGCTTGATTATTATTCCAATATTTTGCATGGGCGCTTTAGTAGCACAGGATATGGGCTATAGTAAAGTTGAAACCGATGGATGTGCACCCCGTAAGGAAGTGCCTTTGGGGTGCCACTCCATCAGACTATTTGAGACACTCGTAAAAAAGTTCTGGGATGGCAAAGTAAAAAATTCGATATACAAGATATTGTGGTCTTTCCAGACACGAGACCATACAGGTAGTATGTCGAGTGGCTGGAAAGCCGCAATAACGCAGAATATCGGACTTTTTTACGAAGCCATCAGTCTTTCAAATGTGATGGTTTTCTTAGCGTGATCAAAATAAAATTCCACCGGCCCGCTGATTATGCGATCGATAGTGTAAGTCTCCAGGCCGATTTTGATGATTGTTCCGGGGTAGGCGCACTCTTTAACTGTGACCCGGGCTTTAAGACCGGCCTCGGCTTTGGTTTCAAGTTCACTCTTTTTAGCTTTGAGCCGGCCGGCATTCTCTTCAATTTCAAGATACTTTTGTAAAAGTCTGTCTGCCTCCGGGCGTTTCTCTTCCGGTAGGCCGGAGGTGTCTTTTTTCATGAGAACCGGCATGCCGAGCTGGTCAACGATTGCCATTGACTCTGCAGTCAAGGGTTCGAGAAACTCCTCAATCTTTTTCAATCTTTCATTGAGTTCAGTGGCATCGCCGATTTCGATGCTGGTTTCACTTCCCTGGTCACTGCCGAGTTCGGCACAGGTGACCCCGTAGAAGGCAGAAATTCTACTGTCGCCGGTGATTGATTCCTGGCAGCTGACGGTTTTATTGCTGCTGATGGAGCTGTTGATGATATGTTTGCTGACAGTAACCGGTCCTCCTGTCTGGATATGCCGGGCGGTAGAGATATATTCGCAGACCAGCTCACCGCCGACAATAATTTTTTCAGTTTCACTGCCGATAATGCCGCTTTTGGCAGTCAGACTACCTTTAGTTTTGATTGAGCCGCTGACAGTTTTGCCGATTGTGATATCAGCGTTAGAGATGATTCTGAAATCAGCCAGCAGGCTGCCGCTGATTTCAATCGGCCCGGCAAATTTAATGTGTCCGGTTTCAAGATCAACATTACCATCCAGTTGATAGGTATCTGATATCTCGAGTTGGTCGCCTTTCAGGAGCGGCTGGCCGGCAGTTGTCGCGCTGTAGGTGATTTTGTTGTCTTTTTCTTCGAGAGCAACTCCGGTTCCGGCTTTGTACTTGCGCAGTGGGGTTAACGGGGTATTTTTTGTGACGCTGCCATCAACCAGTCGGCCGGGAACGCCTTCCCGTCCGAGGTTTATTTCGAGCAAAGTGTCGCCCGGTTGTAGATATTTGATAACACCTTTACTTTTATAGTCTATCTGATCTAATCCTTTGACTTGGCCGATGTTTTTGCCAGTGGAGAAGAGGAATTGATACTGGTGCTGCAGTACCGGTTGGGGGGGCATCCCCCGGGCAATAAGTGAGGTTACCGGTTGTGATGGGTCACTGTTAAACTTGTCCCGGATGGCGAACAGATTTTTTTTGCTGATGCCGGCAACAACTCCCTCTTTTTTCAAGACGGCAACCAGCTGATCAGCGGTTATCTCCTCAAAATTTTCAGCTTCCGGGACAATTTCAAGTTTGGCTTCAGTACGTTCCTGATTGACGATTACGTTGATCATTTTAGCGACCCTTTGCAGAAGTTGAGGTGCCCACTGTTTTACGGGTAAAGGGTATCTCTAAAAATTAGAATTTTTGTTCGAGTCCAACGCCGCAATCGGGCAAAAAGGCAATTTTTAGAGGCGCCCTAAATTTTTAATGGTTATTTCTAGCACACTAGCCGGCAATTAGCAAGATTG
>JAOZKP010000488.1 GCA_029935295.1 bacterium
AAAAAACGACAAGGATGGCTCAGACGATGCAGCTGAGACCGGTATCGATCGGCTGGCTCGCTTTGGCAGTACCCTGTTTGAAGAAGATATTACCTCAGAAGCGGTTGTCGGTGAGGATCGTCTTGAGGTTGAAGAGATTGTCCGACCCGAGCTTGAAGAGGTTGAGCTTCCCGATCCGAAAGCGTGCGCTCCAATCGAAGGCGAAGATGCTTTTACGTATGCCCGGCGGCAGGTTGTTTTATGGGGTGGGCCGGTTTTCACTACTGAAGATCAATGGCTGCTTGATTTGGGCAGCTGGTTGAAAGGGTTAAAACTTTTCAAACTGTTGCTTACGATATTTTACCAGGCGGAAATAGATCGGGAAGATCCGTTGGCCTGGAATGAGCTGATCGAGCGATTAAGCCGCAAAGATCTCGCTTTCGGCAAAATCCCGAAGTTTGTAGAGCGACAGCTGCTGATCTCCTCATTTATTGCGATGGTGGGACACGGCCGCGAACAAAGAAGTGGAAAGTCATTTCCCCTGGTTCCCACGCAGATACAGCTTTGGATTCGGGAACTGCGCCGCCTGGGAAGAATTGTTTCCGACAAAGCCAATTTCATCTGGTTGGATGAACCGGTCCAGAGTGTAAAGAGTCTGCCGGCTTTTCATTGCAGTGAATGTGGCGAAGCGGGCTGGATTGCTCTGCATGTTCCCAATGAGGATACTAAAATTGAAGCCAAGGGCGTACGCGGGATTCAGTTGTCTGACGACCCGACCGCCATCTATCGCAACTGGTTTGGTCCCGGAGGAACAAAAAGTCAATATATTGTAATTATCAGCCCTTGGGATTTAAGTGATGAAGTTAATAAAGTTGTTCCCGGCCAGGCAACCCTGCCCACACTTGATACGGGCAATCTGAAACTTGAAACCGGTGAGGCCAGCTTTCTTTGTCCGGTCAGCTTGGTGCTGCGTCAGGGAGACGGTCCCTGCCCTCTGACTGACAATACTCAACGATTCAGAGTGAAACTGGATCGCAAGGTTACCACAACCAGGAACGGTAATGTGATTGGTGATCAGGGCTGTCCTCGCTGCGGCTCGAAAACCGGAATATTTTTCATCGGCAGCCAGTCGGCGACGCTCTCAAGTGTGGCGATTGATGAGATGTTCGGCTCCATCCTTAACAACGACCCTAAACTTCTGGCCTTTACCGACAGTGTTCAGGATGCTTCCCACCGAGCCGGATTTTTCACCGCCCGGACCTATCGTTTCACCTTTCGCACAGCCTTGCAGCACTTGATTGATGATGCGGGTAGTAACGGGTTGCCTCTTGCAGAGACTGGCGCCAGACTTCTGCAATTCTGGTCCCAAGAAAAGTCCGGCTTTCCCGGCCCGGGCGAAGCCATGGGAGCCCTGCTGCCACCAGATCTCCGATTGTATCAGCCATATTTGGATTTTCGCGGTTCCAAAACAACAATTCCGTCCCGAAATCTCCAACATGAGATTGAAACTCGTTTGAGTTGGGAGGCCACCAGCGAATTCAGCTTGATGCTGACCCATGGCCGGACAATGGAGCTTGCCGGTAGTGCCTGTTTAGGCTGGGATGAGGAACGAATCACCGGAACCCTGAATCTCATCAAAGAGAAACTTCTCGGAATTGATCCTGAGTTGACGAAACTGTCTGATGAAAAGCTCAGGTTGTGGATTTATGGGCTCCTGCACCGCTATCGGGAACGCGGAGCACTGGGGCATCCTTATCTTAATTCCTATGCCCGACAGAATTATTGGGGGAAATATCCATTTAATCGGGTTGTTGAGGGCCGCGAAACTTTTCCCCCGGGATCTCGTTATCGGCCAAGATTGCTTCTGACCCAGCGCCAGGCCGGTCACGAATTTATTCTGGCTCCATCCAGCGGCAGCCGTCTTCCTTGGCATATTGCCTGGTCATACCGTGTTTTTGAAAATCTGAAAGTTCCTGAATCGAGTGTGCTTGACCTGTTGCACCTTTTTCTTAAAAGCGGGGCTCAAGCTGGATTGCTCAGAGCTCTTCATCAAGACGGAGCGAAAATATATTATGAAATTGCGGCTGCTGCGGCTATCCTTTATTCC
>JAOZKP010000489.1 GCA_029935295.1 bacterium
CGGCTTAGCACTGAGATCGGCAACTGTGGAGATCCTAGCTGTAGCCCCATCCGTCACGACTCAGGCTGCAACTGCTGTAACTACCAGTGGAGCAACTCTGAACGGTACTGTAAATGCTAACAATGGCAGTACGGATGTGACTTTTCAATATGGTACAACTATCGGCTACGGCACAACCGTAAGCGTTGACCAAAGTCCGGTAACAGGGACGACGAATACTGCTGTCAGTAGGGCGATAGCTGGTTTGACTTCAAACACCACCTACCATTATCGAGTAGTAGGAGCAAATGCTGGAGGAACTACCAACGGAGCAGATGTAACATTTACCACCGGAACAGTAGCTGTAGCTCCAACCGTCACGACTCAGGCAACTACTGATGTCGCTAGCACTACGGCCACTGGCAACGGCGACATCACGGTGCTCGGATCTTCCAACCCAACTCAACATGGAATATGTTGGAGTACATCTACGGATCCAACCGTCGATGATATTAATGATTTCAAAACTACTGACGGTGCGGTTAGTGCCACCGGATCTTTTACTTCCTCTATGACTGGGTTAACCCCAGGCACTCTTTACAATGTCCGGGCCTATGCAACCAACAGCGCCGGAACCTCATATGGCACGAATGTAACATTTACCACTCTGGCTCCGGAAATCAACCTCAAGCAAAATACGATAAACATAGCTGACGGAGGCAGCCATGACTTTGGAAGTCAAGCAACCGGCACTGATACCGACTTAATCTTTACCATTGAAAATACTGGAACTGCGGATCTTGCGCTTTCAGGTACTCCAATAATTGCAATAACAGGAGCTGACTCCAGTCAATTCAGCGTGCAAACTCAACCCATATCACCCGTGACCGGAAGTAGCAGCACTACATTTACGATCAGATTCTCGCCCACATCAACAGGAGCCAAGACGGCGACTATCGCAATAGCCAATAATGATAGTGATGAAAATCCGTACGACTTGACCATTACCGGTACCGGGACAACGGCCGGCGTAACTGTCGGCACTTTAAACTCCACAACTACCAATGAGGGTGGAGCGACTGCTACCTTTACCGTAGTCCTTGATTCCCCGCCCAGCGCCGATGTGGAAATGCCACTAAGTAGTAGCGACATATCAGAAGGAACAGTTTCACCGACAAGTCTTACCTTTACATCAGCCAACTGGGATACAGCTCAAACCGTAACCGTAACCGGCGTAAACGATAACTTGTTTGATGGAAATGTCGCCTATACAGTCGAAATCGGTCCGGCAGTTTCAACTGATTCAAATTACAATGGCAATGATCCTTCCGACAAAAATCTGACTAATGATGATAACGATCTTGATAGTGATGGTGATGGAATCAGTGATGCTCTGGAAGGCACCGGCGACCGTGATGGTGATGGTGTTGACGATTGTAATGATTACGATCCTACCGGCTATCTTTACGACTCGGCTACCGGGGAGATTATAAGTGGCGGGAGTATCTCCGTCAGCGGGCCTGTCGGGAGTACGGTAAACTTTATTTCTGGTAGAAATGGTGCCGATGGGTACTATCAGTTTGTTGTCGATCAAACCGGAACCTACACAATAACCGTCACCCCACCTGCCGCATATTCTGTAGATAGCTCCGGCTGCGCTGCTTCCGGCACCCTAACGGCGAACAGTACCCCTAACCCTCTGGTTCTTGGAAGTAATGAAAATGGCGCTACTGGATATCTGGCTGATTATACATGTGGAGCTAATGAATGGTATCTGACCATCAATATTCAGGATACCACACCTCTGATTCTCAACAACAATATTCCTCTGGTTAACAATGGGTCAATTCCAACCCTTAATGAATGGGGGATGATTATTACCAGCTGCTTGTTGGCATTGGCGGCATTGACTGTATTGCGGCGCAGGGAAGATATGTAAGGTGTAAAATCTTTTCGGAAAGCTTGAGGTTGGTAGTGGCAAGTTATTATTTTTGCCAACCTTATCAATGTTGAGATGTTCAGCGATAATCTTAGAAAAAGGTTACTCAACCCTGAGTGACCTTTTTTCCTTTTAGCGCATCTTGTAGAAGTTCAACCCAAGCCAGC
>JAOZKP010000490.1 GCA_029935295.1 bacterium
TCCGGCAATTCATCCAGACTCGTGCCCCGCAGAAAGCGGCCAAAAGCCGTCAAGCGCTCGCCGTCCGGCAGCAGATTCCCATCCGCATCTTTCTCATCGGTCATCGTCCGAAATTTATACATGGCAAACGGCGCCCCATGCAAACCCGGCCGCACCTGCTTAAAAAAAACCGGGCTCCCAAGCCGCCGCCGCACCATAAACACCAGCACCACCAACACCGGAGAAAGCATAATCAGCCCCGGCCCGGTAAGCGCCAGATCCAGCAGCCGTTTCTTTAACATTTGCCGCCGCACTCTACATTACCCGCTTGAAAGCCAGATTCAAAAGTCTGCGGCCATAATAATACGGCAGCAGCAGATCGCTCTTGAAGTTATAATGCTCTTTCATCCATTCCCGTGAAGGCAAAATCCCCTTGAGAAGATCAAAAAAGGAGTCATACAGCAGACAATTGAAAATAATATAACCGATTTTACCGAATTTTCTCTCATCCGGGTTAAACAGGCCAATCTTGTCCAGCCACCGGTTTATAAGCCATCTTTTCCAGAATGAAGGCCGCAGCTCCCGCAAAACTTCCTCCGGAATCGGGGTGGCAAAGAGTTCTTTCGGAATTGCCAGAGAAAAGTATACCGCCGTCTTAACCTGCAGCTGTTTTGCTCTCTGCGTAAACAGCTGCCAGTCAATCTTCTGAAATTTGACAATCCGGTCCACATCGGTATGCAGACGGAAACCGGGGGCCCGAACATAAGTATGTTTGGCCGTATGCAGCGCCACCTGCAACAGGTTGTCTTCGGGTGACAGCAGCCGGACATCACTACCCGGAATGGGAATCGACCTTGCCATCAATTCGTCCGCAGTCGGCTCCTGGTCCGGCCGTATCCAGCGCCCGGCCACCGGCCGCCACTGCAGCTCAAACCACAAGATTTCACCGCCCGGCAGCTCCTTCGTATATTCGGCCCCGCCAGACTGCAAGGCATCTTCCAGAGTCGCTTCTTCAAGCACACAACGAGTATCTATCTTAAACTTATTGGCCGTCAAAATTGCATGAGCCCGGCGAAAATCTCCCGGCCTCACCAAAACATCCAGATCCCCCATGGGGCAGCAGCCGACACAGGGATAAATGCCCCTGGCGATCCCGGCATTTTTCAAGGCCACCATGGGAATGCCCTCAGCCGCCAGCAACCCGGCGGCATTGTCCAGTTCAACCATATAGGAAGATATGAGTTCCAGAGATTTCTGGTGGGCCTCCTGCCAACAGGAAGGCAGCTGATCGGCAGGAATTAAACCCAGAAGAGCATGGGCGACGCTTGGTTCCGAGCGGTTTTGTTTAGCAAAATTCCAGAGTTCCGATTTTTCTAATTTATCAACTAACGTGACAATATTGTCACGTCTTTCATCTTCGGCAGACAGTGCGCCAACAAAAACTCTTGCCACAGTTGGCAGTTTATTAACTTGGATACTCATATCAGCTCACTAACCACCTTAACCAAATCAGACGCAATCGTATCCCAAATATAGTTTTTTTCTATCAAGGCATGGGAGTTCTCTCCCATTTGACGGCGTAATTCCGGATTGCTCATACTTCGCAGGGCGGTTGTCAGTTCGTCAAGGTTTCTTTTTATAACAATTCCGCACTCGTTATTCTTAATCACTTGGGAAAAACAGATACTGTCGGAAACAATTGTTGGCAACCCCATATACATCGCCTCCAACAACGCTATACTGGTCCCCTCCGATGGAGAAACCAACGTAAATACGTCCGCATCGTTCAGCAGGGAAAGCTTTTCCGCACCATCAATCATCCCGGTCAAAGTTACATGCTTTTCAATACCCAGTTCACCGATAAGCCCCCTGATTTCAGCTTCGCCGCCCCGTTCATCGGGCCCGGCCAGAACTAAATGATTCTCAGGGTCGTCTTTCACAATGTTGGCAAAGGCCGGCAGCAAAAGATCCAGCCCTTTTTGTTCAAGATTAAGCCGACCGAGAAAAAGAAAGATCCTTTCGTCTTGTAACCCATTTTTCTCCCGCCAGGAACCGGCTACCGGAAGATCCTTAAAATCATTTGAATCTATCCCGGACGGAATCAA
>JAOZKP010000491.1 GCA_029935295.1 bacterium
ATGCTCCAGATTTCGTAAGGTTTATGTATGTCGTATACCCTGCTAACTGGTTTGATCAATAGAATTTAGCTACGCCTATGCAATTCATTCAGAATAGGCTGTTGGTATATCCAAAGTATTATAGTTTGATGTGCCGGTATATTGATAAAATGAAGAGAAGAAGGTTTCTACATGGAAGAATCGAATCGGATAATACAGGAATATGTACCGGGTAAGCAGATTACCTTGGCTCATATTATTGCCAGTCCTAAAAAAGACGTATATGAAAAATTAGGTTTGTCAGATGAATATAAGTCGTCAATAGGCATTCTTACTATAACGCCATCTGAGGGCGCTATTATCGCAGCAGATGTTGCTACCAAGGCTGCAGATGTGGAAATAGGTTTCATTGACAGGTTCAACGGGACTCTTATTATCATGGGATCGGTCTCCAGTGTAGAGGCTGCAATAGAGAGTGTTCTAGAAATGTTTTATGACGTTCTTTATTTTTCAACTACAAGTATAACAAAATCGTAATGAAAAGAATTCTATTGACGGGACAGTCTCGTGCCGGGAAAACAACCTTGATAGAAAGGCTTAGGGGGCAGACCAAAGAGAGAGTGCTGAAGACTCAGACCTTGAGCTTTTATTCCGAAGGTGTGGATACTCCAGGAGAATATCTTGAAAATAGACAATACTATGGTGCATTAATTACAGCTTCCATGGAGAGTGATATCGTCGGCTTCGTTCATGACAGCACTGTTTTAAAAACAATTTACCCTCCAGGGTTTAGTTCAATTTTTACCAAGCCTGTTGTAGGCATAGTGACCAAGGTTGATTGTGCAGATAATTATTCTGAAGAAGCTGAAAAATCACTAAAATTGGCCGGGGCGTCAAAAATATTCTTTGTAAGTGTGTTTACTGATCATGGTGTGGAAGAACTGATTAATTATTTGTCTGTATAGAATTTTGCTTTTATATTACCAGCTTATTTTGATACCGATAAATTTTCAGGATATAACTGAATAAGGGCTACACAATGGCGTGTGGCAAAAGCGAAGGTGCTTGTTTTGAATGACTATAGTAATTTATATGCAAGTTTTTTTTTGTCTATTTTATAAGGAAAAAAAGATGGAAAAGAAGACGGCATCACTTTATCGCACAGACAATGCCGCAGTACTTATATCGATTGCTATTCTTTGGATGGTTATCCTTTTTGTGCTAAGTCAAGTTGTTTCGATTTCGACGGATAGAACATTCAGTGCCGTCATCACTGTTTCAGCATTCGCTGTTCTTGCTGCTCTTACTGCGACCTCTATTGCCCTTTTGATGCACCTGAAGAAAAATAAAATAGCAATATACACAGAAGAAATCATCAACCAGAACAATAATCAGTCAGCCGTGGAAAAGTTATGAAAACCTTCAAAACTGTCTTCGATATCATGTTTATCATGCTCCTTTGCTTTGCTACCCTTCTGGTCACAATGCTACTTCAGGGAGGACTGCTGGTCGGCGGAGATGGAATCGACTACAGCTTTGGATTGATGTCTTTTTTCGCCACCTTTGGAGCCTTGACCCTTTATTTTTTCTTTATCCTGAGATCCAGCAAAAAGGAACTTAAGGTGATGATCGACAGAATTTACAAATAACCGACTAAAGGAATAATGTATGAGTTTTTGGAAAATTATGAACCTTTTGACTTGGGGTATGAGTGCTATTATTTTTCTTTGGTTGATAATCGATTTTATCAAGGTGGAGAAAGAGCTTAAAGAACAGGAAGAAGAAAACTAACTAAGGGAAAAGTTCATGGGTACGATGCAAAAAAAAGAACATAAACTAGCCAAAGTTTTGGGTCCTCTTCATATTTGGGCACTTGGGGTTGGGATTGTCTTGGTGGGTGAGTTTATGGGGTGGAATTTTGCCGTAGCCAAGGGCGGCACCTTGGGAGCTCTCATTGCCTGTTGGATTATGGGAGTTTTGTTTATCTCCCTGGTTATGGTTAATACCGAGATCGGTTCAGTCATTCCAGAAGCTGGTGGGCAATATGCGATGGCTAAATACCTTTTAGGCCCCTTGGCGGCATTCAATATCGGTCTGATGCT
>JAOZKP010000147.1 GCA_029935295.1 bacterium
TTGGGCGTCAACCTCGCTTTCGCGATTGGGGTCATACTTGATATTTGCGTTTCCCAGCAACATGTCAAGTTTGACCCCAGTTACAGAGGGGCGAAGCCTAAGCCCGCAACGTCTTGGGGTTTTAGAAAGTATCTAATTTTACTAAAAATGCAACTCAGAAAGTTGAAACTACAGCAGCATTATCCGGCCCGGATCATTTTCACTGAAACGACCCACCGGCCAGCAGCCGGAACCGATTGCATTAAAAGCGCGAATTACGGCTTCAACACCGTCAGAATCAACTGCCAGCAACAGGCCGCCAGAAGTCTGCGGATCGAAAAGTACGTCCCGCAAGATCGGATCAACCAGGTCTTCATTTAAAAGCCTAAAACCAAAGAAATCCCGGTTGCGATGACCGCCGCCGGGAAATAGCCCCCGGCTGCACATCTCTTCGGCCTGGTCAAGGAGCGGTACCGAGCTCATTTCAACCACCACCCCGACCCGGTCATCGGCCACCATTTCACTTAAGTGGCCGATAAAGCCGAAACCGGTAACATCGGTACAGGCCCGCACGAATTGCCGCCAGCTGCCACCCTCTTCATCCGGCGGCAACCGGTTAAGCCTTAGCATCCACTCCAGAGCCGCGGCAATTTCAGTTTCAGAAACAAAATCGGCTTTCAAAGCGGTTGCCAGAATACCGTTCCCCAGGGGCTTGGTCAGAAGCAGCAAATCCCCCGGCTGCGCCCCCTGATTCCGCCAGATTTTATCGGGATGAATCTCGCCGGTAACTGAAAGACCGTATTTAATCTCGGGATCATCAATGCTGTGGCCCCCGGCCAGAACCGCCCCGGCCTCGGCAATTTTATCAAGACCGCCAGCCAAAATCTCCTTCAAAATTCCGGGATCCAGTTTATTTATCGGAAACGCCACCAGATTCATCGCCGTCAGCGGCACCCCGCCCATGGCATAAACATCACTGAAAGCATTGGCCGCCGCGATCTGGCCGAATTTATAGGGATCATCCACCATCGGCGTAAAGAAATCGACGGTCTGCACCAGGGCCCGCTCATCATCCAGACGAAATACCCCGGCATCATCGCCGCCCTCTAAACCGACCAGCAGCCGCTCATCAACCGGCAACTTTAACCCTCTAAGCGCGTCCGCCAACTCTGACGGACCAATTTTAGCCGCTCAGCCGGAGGCAGCCGAAAGAGTTGACAAGCGAATTTTTTCTTTTTTTCCCTGCATTTTCCAAGTTTCTCCGTAATTATTTCATTTTAGGGTATCTCTAAAAATTAGAATTTTTGTTCGAGTGCAAGGCGGACGAGGATTTTAACCGGAGGAATATATTGAATATTTCGAGGATTAAAATTTGAGTCCAACGCCGCAATCGGGCGAAAAGGCAATTTTTAGAGGCGCCCCTTAAAGTAAATTGCTCGCCAGATCGGCCAGGGCCGAGCGTTCCCCTTTTTCGAGATTAATATGGGCATAGAGTTTTTCGCCCTGCATTTTGGCGATAATATGGCTCAAACCATTCGAGTGAATATCAAGATAGGGGTGATCAATCTGGAAAATATCACCCGTCAGCACAATTTTAGTACCTTCACCAGCCCGGGTAACGATGGTTTTAACCTCATGCGGCGTCAAATTCTGGGCCTCATCAACAATAAAAAAGATCTTCACCAGACTGCGGCCGCGAATATAGGAAAGGGCCGATATTACCAGCTTCTCATCCTCCAGAAGATCACGGTAGTGGGGTGCGTTTTTACCCTCCCGATGATGCGACTGAATTACCCCGAGGTTGTCAAAAAGCGGCTGCGTATAGGGCGAAATTTTTGAGCTGATATCACCGGGAAGATAGCCGATATCCTTGTTACTCAAAGGCACAATCGGCCGCGCCAGATATATCTGGCGATACAGACTGCGCTGTTCCAGACCTGCGGCCAGGGCGAGCAGGGTTTTTCCGGTTCCGGCCTTACCGGAGATTGTCACCAGCGGGATATCCGGATTAAGCAGCGCATCCATAGCAAAAATCTGTTCCGCATTGCGCGGAGTAATTCCGGAAACAGCCCTCTTTTCAACCCGTCGGATCGCTTCCTGATTACCATCATAAACAGCCAGAGCGGATTTATTTCTGGAGCGAATAATTGCGTACTCATTGGTTTGCAAGGGATTTTCAAGAGTTATCCCGGCCAGCGGCAAAACCCCATCCTCGCCATAAAAATTGTCGATAAGCTCGTCAGCCACATTATCAATTATACGGGTGCCAGTGTAGAGTGCCTTGATATCTTCAATGTGGTCGCTGGTATAATCTTCAGCCTGAAGTCCCACGGCTTTGGCCTTCATCCGTAGATTAACATCCTTGGAGACAAGGATAACATTCTGCTCATTATTTTGATGGCTGATCACATAGGCCAGGTTAAGGATGCGGTGATCCTTCTTCTGGGCACTGAAACTGGCTTTAATCTCAGGCGCCATCTCTTCTTCGAGACGAATACTGATTTTCCCCAGGCCGGGCCCGATTGTGACCCCGCCATCAAAAATAGAATCGCCGCAGAGTTCATCTAAAGAGCGCACGAACTGACGCGCGTGAAAGTTGATGATTTCGTTGCCGCGTTTAAAATTGTCGAGCTCTTCAAGTACCGTAATCGGAATAATGATATCATTCTCAGCAAAATGGTGCAGCGAGTCACTGTCATGAAGGATAACATTGGTATCGAGAACAAAGATTTTTTTCGCCTGGGCTCCAGTCTCCATAATCATCTCTCCTTTTTTTTTAAGGTTTTACCCATACCTCAAGCATAAGCATACATCTGAATTACGTCAAGTGATTAAGAAGATCTTCAACCTCAACCAGCACCCGGCGCCAGCCGATCGCTTCGAGGCAAAGCCGGGTTTTACAGGAGCGTTTGCGGCAGGGACTGCAATGCAGTGGATAGCGAACAATCCGAAAAGGCACACCATAAGGAGCATTTACCTTAGGGTGAGTCGGCCCGAAAATAGCTACAACCGGAGTCTGCATTGCCACCGCCAGATGCGACGGCCCGGTATCGCCGCCAATATAGAGATCACAGGCGGCGAAAAGCGCCGCGAGATCAAGCAGAGACGAGGTTTTTTTAGCCACCAGCCGCGGCACCCGGACATTTCCGGCAATCAGTTCAACTGTCTCCCGCTCACCCGGCCCCCAGGTCAGGATAATCCGGGCATCAAGTTTTTCCACCAGCGCATTAACGAGGCCGACGTAACCATTCTGATGCCAGCGTTTATAAGCGGTTTTACGGCTGCTGCCCGGATGCAAAGCGATAATCGGCCCTTTTCCCGGTAGTTCTGCAAGAAGATCCAGAGTTTCCCAGGCACGTTCCCGATTCAGCGCCGTCACCGGCAGCCGATAGCTGACCGGAGCCACCATATCAACATCAACCCCTAAAAATTCAACCAGCGCCAGAGCCCGTTCGACCCGATTAATATTGGAACCGGGAGATTGAAATTGACGGCTGTAAAACCCGGCACTGCCCTCTTTCGCATCCGGCCGGGCAAAACCGACCCGCTCCGGCGCACCACTCAGACGAGCAAAAACCGCACTTTTTAATATTCCATGAAAATCGACCACCAAATCAAATTTTTCGGCCCGCAAATCACTAATCAAAGTTGTTAAAGAGAGTGCCGCCCGTATCAGATTACCCGGAGAACGCCAGAGACCGCCGAAAAGATTCCGTTCAAAAATAAAGACTTTGTCGAGGACCGCCTGCCCCTGCAGAACCGAGGCCGCAGCCGGCTCGACCAGCCATGTAAACCTAGTCTCAGGATACTGCTGCTGCCAGGCATTAACCGCCGGAAGAGTGCGAATAACATCACCTATGGCCCCGAGCCGGATGATAAGAACATTTTTATAGTTGTCGATTGCAGCCAAAAAAACTACCTCTTTCAATGTAATTGCTGTTTGTATCAAAAAACGATCTTATATATCATTTTCATTAAAAAAACGGCAAGTGTAAATCATGCCAAGAGAAATTAGCGCCTTTAGTACTGATTATACTTGACTTACACCGAAAACAAGTTCTATGGTTGATGGCTTTATAAAACAACCGGGTGTCTTGAAAAATTAGAATTTTTATTCGAGTACAAGGCAGGTGAAGATTTTAACCGGAGGAATATATTTAATATTTCGAGGATTAAAATTTGAACCTAACGCAGTAATCGGATAAAAAGGCAATTTTCAAGATTCCCAACCATCTACTTTACAATTACGGAGATATATCGTTGAGCGAGAAAGAGAAGGGCTTATTTGAACGTTTTCTGGGGCTCTTTCAAAGTGAGCAGGAAGCCCCGCCGACTGAAGAGGAGCTTTTTGAGATCATCAATGCCAGCGGTGAAACCGGAGTTATTGCCGACGACACCCATGAGATGCTGAACAGCGTCATCCAACTCAGACAGACTCAGATACAGGAAGTGATGGTTCCGCGGACCGAGTTTACGGCTATCGCTGCCGACTGTAAAATCAATGATGCGATTGAAATAATCACCGAGAAAGGATTTTCCCGCTACCCGGTATTCAATGAAAACCTGGATCAGGTTGTCGGCATTCTCTATGCCAAAGACATCCTCAAACATCTGAATCAGGATCTCAACAAGCTCACCCTCAGAAAAATCATCCGGCCGATATATTTTGTTCCGGAAACCAAGAAAGTCCGGGATCTGCTGCAGGAATTCCGGGTTAAAGGCATCCATATTGCAGTTGCGGTTGATGAGTACGGCGGCACCTCGGGCCTGGTCACAATCAGCGATCTGGTCGAGGAGATTATCGGCAAAATCTACGATGAGAACCTGCCGGCGGAGAAGATTGAAGAATTGATTGAAAAACTCGATGACGGGACTTATCTGGTCAACGGCAAAACCGAAATCGAGGAGATCGAAGAGCTTTTCGATATTGAGATTGAACACCGGGGTAAATTTGAAAGTGTCGGCGGCCTGGCCGTATTTTTAAGCGGCACCATCCCGCAGACCGGCGAAATCTTTAATTACAAAAACCTCTCCCTGACGGTTGAGTCCGCTGATAAGCGCCGGGTTAAGAAAGTCCGCCTGCAATTATTGACCGAAGCTGACCCGGAGGACAACGATTCCGAATCCGCACCCGAAGCCGAAACGACAGAAACCACATCTGAAAAAACCACCGGAACGGTGGAAAAACCGGCCCCGCTGCTGGATGCTGACAGCAGCGACCACCGCTGAAGTCCTTGAACCGATCGTGAAATTTCTCCCCACCTTGCAAATTGATAGACTGTTTTTTGTCGCGTTTACGGCTTCAGCCTTAAGTGCCATCGCCCTCTACATCAGTTTCCAGGGTTATCATTTAAGCGGGATTGTCGCAGGCTTTGCTTTAATCCCGCTGCTAGCCGCAATCGAAAGATGCCCCTCGCGCCGCACCGCCTGCGGCCTCGGACTTCTGACCGGCTTTGCCTTTTACTATATTGAACTCTACTGGATCACCAATTCGATTGCCGGCTTCACCAGCCTGCCGCCGATTATCGTCACCTTTGTCATGGCGCTGCTGGCACTCTATATGGGGCTCTATCTCGCTCTTTTCTGCGGCGTCTGGCACAGCCTGAACAGTCTGCCGATATTTGCAACACCCGGCGGCAAAATCATCGCCGCCCTGGCCGGAGCCGCCATCTGGATTCTGCTTGAAGATCTACGCGCACTCTTTCTCGGTGGCTTCCCCTGGCATCCGCTCGGCCTGACCCAGATCGACAATCCGCTTTTCACCTGGCTGCTGCCGCTCGGCGGTGTGCGCCTGCTCTCCGGCTTGATTATAATAATCAATATCGGCATCTACCTCTGCGGCCGCGCACTTCTGCAAAAACGTATCCGCAACGCCGCATTCTATGGCTGCACCCTGCTAATTCCAGTCATCGGTCTGGCATTGAGCAGCATCTATTTTAACCAATCACTGACGCTGCCGCCAACCACCACAAACTCATCCAAACAAATCACTGCCCAACACGACGAAAACCGCAGCATCAAGATTGCTCTGATCCAGCCGAATATTCCACAGAAAGAGAAGTGGCGGCCGGAAAACCGCGAGAAGATAATCAACAAAATGCTCTCCATGAGCCAGCAGAACTTAAATTTCAAACCCGACCTCATCATCTGGCCCGAAGCCGCACTGCCGCTGCTGCTTGAGAGAGAGCCCTTGATTTATAACAGCTTGCGCCGATTTACGGCCCTCAATCAGACCAGTTTAATGCTCGGCAGTCCGCGCCTTATCAGCCAGCCGAATACGTCTGAGAAAAAACTTTTCAACTCGATTTTTATGATCTCACCCACCCAGCCGACCCAGATTTACAATAAAATCAAACTGGTTCCTTATGGTGAATTCACCCCCTTAACCACCCTTTTTCCTTTTATCAGTAAAATCGTCCCCGGCCTCGATTACTCCTCCGGCAACGAACTCAAAAACTTCGATTTCAAAGGCTTGAAAATTGCCCCTTCGGTCTGCTTTGAAGGGGTTTTCCCAGCCTTTACCGCCCGCTTTTTTGCCGCAGGTGCAGATATCCTGATCAACCTGACCAACGATGCCTGGTTCGGCGACTCGCCAGGGCCGCGGCAGCACCTGATGAATACCCGTCTCCGGGCCCTGGAAAACCACTGCACAATCTGCCGCTGCGCCAACACCGGCATCTCCGCAATCATTAACCCCGATGGCCGCATCGAACAGCAATTACCCCTGAACCAGGCCGGTATCATTACGGCCGAAGTCACCGGCAAACAGAAACTAACATTCTATGCCCGACACCCGCACCTGCCATCCATTCTGGCCGGACTCTATCTTCTCCTGCCGCTTTTTCTGATTTTTACTCGCCGTTATAAAGTTGCATGACGGCATTTAGAACCTGTCACTAAACCAGAACGAAATTTAGTTTGACTTTCAGTAATATGCCAGTGTATACCACAGTAACTATACGGTCAGAAGTGATAAATTTACAAGAGGGAATATTTTTCCACTTTTCCATACTAATGGATAAATAAGTGGATATTTTTTCCAGATATAGCTGGTGATATGATGGAATATTTCCGCTTATCGACAATGTTCG
>JAOZKP010000492.1 GCA_029935295.1 bacterium
CTGAAAAAGAATGAAGCTATAAGCCCTTGCCCGGCAGCCAGACCATCAATTCCATCCATAAAATTAAACGCATTTGCCATCCCAACAATCCAGAGCACACCACCAATCCAAAAAAATACCTGCATTGTATAGGAAAGTGAGGTTTTTTCACTAGATGTATTGACGATCCCAACCAAGGCAAGAAATAGCAATGCCGCCACTACCTGCACTATCAATCTGAATTTGGGTGACAGTTCCTGGATGTCATCTGCCAGGGAGACGCTGGCCACTAGCAAGACTGGGACTATCAGTGAATAAAGTATTGCTGGCTGCACAAGGCATTGACCGCCCCAGAGTTGAGACAGGTAAACCCCGGCAACAAAACTTACTACGATGCCCACGCCGCCACATTTTGGCGTAGCCAAGTCATGCGAAGAACGCTCATTTGGATGATCAAGTAGGCGCACATAATAGAGAATCACCCACGTTACTGCAAGAGAAAGAAAAAGCAGCCCACCCAAGGCTGCTAATTGTAATTTAAATATCTCCCATTCACTACTCATTTTAAGTTTGCCTTTTCATTTTTTCATATTTATGTTTCACGTGGAACATAAATATGAAATCAGTCAGTTTCAGGCCATACTTTACCGGCGGCAACTTCCCTGAGAGCCATAACAATAGGTCGATTTTTATAACCAGGGATCAATGAAACTTTTTGTTTTATAATCTGCTTCGACCGGGTTGCAGCTAAAGAAATCAATTCAAAACGATTATCAACTTTTTCGATACAATCTTCAACAGTAATACGAGCCATAACTACACCATTCGTTAAAAAGGTTAAAATAAAAAAGAAACTGTAAGACTTGGTTTAATTAACAATCGACCTGCTAGATCGCAAACGTTCAGACTTAACAATAGAGCATAAACTGTCAACTGCAATTTCAATATCATCGTTTATAACAATATAATCATAATCCTGTGCAAACTTCATCTCATGGGATGCATTTCTAATACGACTAGAAATGATTGAATCAGAATCAGTATTACGAGTACGCAATCGATTCTCCAACTCATATAAACTAGGCGGTAAAATAAATACAGTAACATGCTCAAAACGAGAAGAATCAGTTAGAATCTGCTTACCTTGGACATCAATGTCCAAAACAACATCAAATCCTTCTTTTAATAAATTATCTACTCCTGAAAAAGAAGTCCCGTAAAAGTTAGAATGAACCACTGCAGATTCAATAAACTCCCCATCATCTTTCATTTTACTAAAAGTATTTGGATCTACAAAATGATAGTCTAGCCCCGTAGTTTCACCTACCCTTGCTGGCCTTGTTGTATGGGAGATAGAAAACCTAAGGCATTCCAACCTAGACAACAACGACTGCAAAATTGTAGTTTTTCCACAACCTGAAGGTGCAGAAACAATGATTAAAAAAGGACGGTGCTTAAACAATATTCTGAACCTGCTCCCGGATTTTCTCAAGTTCATTCTTAACATCGACTACAATCTGGGTTATCTCTAATAAATTTGCTTTCGACCCTACAGTGTTAATCTCACGCAGCATCTCTTGGACAATAAACTCAAGTTTCTTACCCTTTCGATCCGCAGATGAATCATTGATTTCTAAATATATCTGCTCAATATGCGAATTAAAACGCACAATCTCTTCGGAGATGTCAGCTTTATCTATCAAGTGCGCAATCTCCTGAGTTACCCGAGCAGGATCTAATGTAAACTGATCATTATCGATAATAGAATCAAGCCGAATACCAATTCTTTCCTTAAAAATTTCCGGCATAGCTGCAGCTTTATCTGCGATAGTCGATATATAGTCCTTTAGCAAAGATAATCGCCCAAAAAAATCTGCCGCTAGATTTTCACCCTCCTGCTCACGAGATTCTAAATGCAAGCCAAGAGCTGACTGCAATAATTCAAGTAACGGATCTGAAACCTCAGTCAGGTCAAGCGCATTGTCTGAAAATGCCCCCCGTTGCGAAAAGGCACTTTGCAACAGAGCCGCACGTAGATTCTCTGAAGATTGCCAATCTAAATCTGTAAATAAATTTTCGCCAGAACGACAAAAGT
>JAOZKP010000148.1:0-5656 GCA_029935295.1 bacterium
AAAAATGAGTGAAGTTGTGAGAAAGTATGAGTTGCTCTACATTCATCCCGGCAATTTGCCGAGTGAAGATGTGGAGAAGGTTGATGAAATTCTGAATGGGACGCTTGAGAACCTTGAGGGTGAGCTTTTGTACCGTGAAGATTGGGGGGTTCGCGCCCTGGCCTATCCGGTGAATAAATTTGCTGACGGACGTTATATTCTGTTGCGTCTCGCCTGTTCGGCCGGGTGTCTGAAAGAGATTGAAAGACGTTTCAAAATTACCGAATCAGTAATTAAATTTCTCTCAATCCGGTTGGCCGATGATTATGTTCAGGAGGAAATCCCTGAGCCGGTTGTTGAAACTGCCGAGGGTGAAGAGGGTAGTGAAGAAACCCGGGAAGAGGTTGTCGCGACGACTGAGGCCGAAGTGAGCAGCACTGCAGTTGTTGAAGAAGAAAGTGCGGCTGAGAATAAAGATTCTGAAGATGAAACCCCGGGAGAAGAATAATGGCTTTTGCAAAGAAAAGAACTGATGCAAAGGGAGGCAGTCGGCGCCGCTCTTTTGTGACCAGAAGAAAATATTGTCGTTTTTGTGCCGATAGCTCTTTGAAGATTGACTATAAAGATATTCGTCTGCTCCGCTACTATATCAGCGAGAAGGGTAAAATTGTTCCGCGGCGGATTTCGGGAACCTGTTCCGCACATCAGCGTGAGTTGATGGTGGCAATTAAGCGGGCACGTAATATTGCTCTGCTGCCTTTTTCAGTGAGCTCTCCGAAACCGTATTAACGGTTCGGTTGTGATTTTGCCTGAATTGTTGGTTCTGGTCAGAAAAAGTGTGGTCAAATTTTGGGAATTGTAGATTGTGGTTGAAGATCAGGTTATTGTAAGTCGTGTGTTGCCGATTGCGGTGATTTTTACGATTATGCTCTACCTTGGTGGCGCCCTTTTTCCGATTGTCGGAGCTTTGATCGGTCTGGCGACGATAGCCCCCGGGATTTATTTGCGTTTTCAGACGAGGTTGCGCTGGCCGCCGACAGTTATGGTAATCGCAGTTGTCGGGTTGCTCTTTCTGGTTTTTCGGGCTTCATCACCGGTGGCCGTATACTTTTTTGAGTTCGGTCTTTCGAGTTTGGTGCTTGATGATCTCTTAAGGCGTCGGCGTTTCGGGGTTGAAACTCTGTTTATCGCGGCTGCTGTGACGACTTTTGCAATCATTATGGTGATGGTTTGGTTAAGTTCAGGCCAGGGTCTGACGCCGGTAACTTTGACTGAGCGTTTTCTGCAGGCAAACATCGAAGCAGTCTGTGCTATCTACGCAAATGCTGGGGTTTCCGCAGCCCAGCTTGCGACTCTGCGCCAGGCGGCGGAAGAGGTTGCCGTCTGGGCCGGGTCATTTTTCCCGACGCTGTTATTTGTGGCTTTTTTTGCAGTACAGTCATTCGGTTTTGGTGTGGCGCGAATTTTTTACGGCAAGCGCCATGCAGCCCAGCCGGAGATTTTAAGCAAGGCTGCGGCGTTTTCCCGAATGCAGTTGCCGTCCCTGCTGGTGTGGCCCCTGATAATCTCTCTGGCGGCGGTGTTTTTTCTGCCGCTGTCGACAACATGGCGAATTGTATCCTTAAATTGTGCCGGGATTTTACTTTTTGCTTACCTGGTTCAGGGTTTTGCAATTCTACAGTTTGTGTTTGAGAGTTTTGCTGTTGGCAAGGTGCCGCGGTTTTTTCTATTTTTTATTTTTTTAGCATTTCAGTTTCTTTTTATCTTCTTTATCCTGTGCGGAGTATTCGATATCTGGTTTGATTTTAGAACCAGAATTATGCGCCGGCAGCAGGGTTTGAAGCAATGACCTTTACGGTTATTTGGGAAGAAGTCTGAGAGAATATATTTTGGAGGATTTTTATCATGAGAATAATTTTACAGGAGCCGGTTGAACATCTTGGTAATATCGGTGAGACCGTAACCGTTGCTGATGGTTACGCCCGAAACTATCTTTTGCCGACCGGCCGGGCGATAGTTGCCAATGAGAGCAACATCAACTACGTTAAACATCATATGCGTGGCCTGGAGAAGAAACGTTTGCGTCTGCAGGCTCAGGGTGAGGCACTGCGTGAGCGTTTGCAGGCTTTGACTCTGGAGTTCGAACGTAAAGTCGGCGAACAGGGCAAGCTCTTTGGTTCCGTAACCGCAATGGATGTTGCCGAGCAATTGCAAGAGAAAGATATCGAGATTGACCGGCGTAAGATTGAACTTCCCGAAGCGATTAAAAACGTTGGTGACTTCAAAGCTCTGGTGAAGGTTCAGGTCGGCATTGTTGCTGAAGTTAAAATTGTGGTTGCCAGTGACCAGGATGAGGTTGCTCTGGCTGATGAAACTGATGTTGTTGCAGAAGTTGAAGCTGAAACTGAAGCCAGTGAAGAGGTTGAAGCTTAAAATAGTATTCGCTTGATTGTTATTCCGGGAGTGGTTCGAGATTGTTGGGCCGCTCCCGGAAATTTCCCTACCCGGTTAATTCGTTGTTGAGACAACAAATTAATCCGCCGTTCGGTCTGTTTATGCTTTCTTGTCCATGAAAGCGTATTTCTAGATCTTTTCGCTTCGCTTACAGATACAGTTTCTCTTTTTTCTTTCCTGACAGCTTTTCACAGTGTCGTTGTTTTGATGTCATAAAATATCTTCAATATAATTTTTTGTGGTTGAAAACAATTACTAAATGTGTGTATGATTCAGATTACGCAGAAGTGGATTTTATCATTTCGGCCGCGTAATCAAATCTTTCCTTTCGGTTGATAATAATATGGTACAAAACAGTAATAAAAAAGTGGATACTGATTCGCTTCGAATCCCGCCGCAGAGTCTGATGGCGGAAGAGGCCCTGCTTGGTGGGGTGATGCTTGAGAATGAGGCCCTGACTCAGGTGACCGACTATGTTAAAGAGGTCGATTTCTATCGTCCGGGGAACCGGGAAATTTTCAGTTCGATTCTGACTTTGGCCAAAAATCAGGAGCCGATTGATCTGGTGACGGTTGCCGATCACCTGAAGCAGCGCAAAAAACTTGATGCGGTCGGCGGCAGCGGTTATCTCTCGTCACTGGTCGATAATGTCCATACTGCAGCTAACCTTACGTCGTATGCTCGAATAGTTAAAAATAAATCACTGCTTCGCAGTTTGATCTCAACTTCGACCGATATCATTGAACAGAGCTACGGTGAAATTGAGGATGTCGATGTCCTGGTTGATCAGGCCGAAAGATCTATTCTTGAGGTCGCAAGAAACCGGGGTCAGTCGGAAATTACGCCGATCAACGAGATTGTAAAGAGAAGCTTTGCCGCCATCGATGCCGCCTATCGCAGTAATTCAACGATTACTGGAGTCTCTACCGGTTTCAGTAAAATTGACAATCTTACGAGTGGTTTTCAGCGTTCGGATCTGATAATTATTGCGGGCCGGCCGAGTATGGGAAAAACCTCTTTTGCTTTGAATATTGCCCAGAATAGTGCCGCCAATCCCGATAGCAGCAGTAAAGTGGCTTTTTTCTCACTCGAGATGTCGAAAGAACAGCTGGTGACCCGGCTGCTCTGCAGTCAGTCCGAGATTAACGCGCAGACACTTCGGGGCGGGCTCCTTAAAGATGAGGATTGGCCCCGCCTTTCGGCGGCGGCAGCCGTAGTTTCAGAGCTGCCAATCTATATCGATGATACGTCAGCCATCAGTGTTATGGAGATGCGGGCCAAAGCCCGGCGCCTGAAAAATGATAAAGGTCTGGATCTGGTGTTTGTTGACTATCTTCAGCTGATGCGCGGTGATGGCGAGAGCCGGGAACGCGAGATTTCCGAAATTTCACGCTCTTTGAAAGCGATGGCAAAAGAGCTTGAAGTGCCGGTGGTTGCCCTGTCGCAGCTTAATCGGAGTGTTGAATCACGGCCCGATAAACGGCCGCAGCTCTCTGATCTGCGGGAGTCAGGAGCCATCGAACAGGATGCCGATGTAATCATGTTTGTCTATCGTGATGAAGTTTATAATAAAGACAACCCGGAAAATGCCGGGCTGGCTGAGATTCTCGTTCGTAAACAGCGAAATGGCCCAACTGGCGTGGCTGAAATGCGGTTTTTTGGTGAATTTACTCAGTTTCGTGATATAGACAGGCGTTACGATGAGTATGCTGAAGGCACGCATCCCGGTATGTCGGAAGGAGAGCTCACAGCGATAGAGAGCGATTTTTCCCATTTTGACGATATGAATGGTTGATTTTGACCTGAGGAGGTTGTGATGTTGGGAATCCGGCGAAAAATAATGGTCGCGGTTGATGGCTCTGCGGTATCCGACAAAGCGGTGAATGAAGCGATTTGGCTGGCCGGTAGTCAGGAGGGAAGTTTTAAGAATAAGTTGATCGCGGTGTTTGTTAAAAATGACCGGGTGCGGGATTACGATGATCTGTTTGTTCGCGGGATACCGGTTGAAGAGATTAGTGAACGTTGGGAAAAGATTATCGAACACGCTTTTTTTGTTGTCAAGAAGCTGGCTGCGGAAAAGGACATTGCCCTTGAAACGGTTATCGTTGAAGGTGAGCCTGCATCAATTATAGTTGCGCTTACAAAAAAGCATGATGTCGATCTGCTGGTCATCGGCAGTACCGGCAAGGGTAGTATGAAGCGGGCCTTTCTCGGCAGTGTTTCAGCCGAGGTTATCGAAAATGCCGGTTGCGGAGTTTATGTGGCCAGGGCCTAGGGCCTGGAAGATTGATCGAGAAAAAATGGCATTCTCGGACAGCCTTCTAAAGTGAGCCGCAGAAAACAGTGAAAGATTTTCCTTTGAGGGATCCGGCGTAGGTGACCCCGGTCTTTTTTAGGAGTTCCACCGCACCGGCGGTCGGGGCGGAGACTGAAAATATTACAGAAAAGCCGGCTCGGGCGATTTTTACCGCCATTTCAAGGTTGATCCGGCCGCTGAAAAGTGCCCCTAAAGAACTCATCTCAATCTTGTTGGTAACGCAATAGCCGACAATTTTATCGAGGGCGTTAGTTCGGCCGACATCCTCTTCGCAATGTAATATTTTGCCGTCCTTATTGACTAAAGCGACGGCGTGAGCACCGGCAGTTGAGGTGTAGAGAGTCTGTTTTTCAATCATTTTTTCCGGCAGGTTTACTATCAGATGAGGGGCGAGATAGAACGGTTTCGCCTGATTTTTTTCAACCTGCGGGGCAATTACTGACCAGATGGCAGACGCAGTTAACGGGCTGACGGCCGCGGTCGGCTCGCGGATATTAAAACGAACCGAGTCGGTTGCCAGGGGTGATTTGCCGTCGCCTTTTTCCGAGACTACCAGGCGTTGGGCGGAGATGTCCTGATGCTGATTTATCAGGCCCTGATAATAGAGATAGCCGGTTGCCAACAGAAATTCATTGCCGGGGGTCCGGTGCAGGGTTACCAGATGTTCACCGTTTATCCAAATCTGCAGAGGGATTTCCATGATTAAAGAACGCTCTTCAGTTTGCCACTGGGCGCTATCATGATTGTATGTATAGGCCGATGTTTTACGACTTTTAATCATCTTTTACTATCCTTCATCTGGCTTGTAAAAGGACACGATTTTTTTGTGAAATCAGAATTTTCATTTGTATCCTGAAGCTGTTTAACCATTACTCTATATTTTCGGTTTTCGTCAACCATGAATTT
>JAOZKP010000148.1:5756-7059 GCA_029935295.1 bacterium
CCGGTGGGTGCCGTGGCGGTTTGTGCCGGCCAGGTGATTGCCCGGGGCCGCAATCGTAAAGAGGAGAAGGGGCTGGCGCTTTCACACGCGGAGATTGAGGTGGTGCAGGCGGCAAGTTTGAAACTCGGTGATTGGCGGCTCTCCGAGGTGACGCTTTATGTTACGCTTGAGCCCTGTCTGATGTGTGCCGGAGCCCTGCTGCAGGCCCGGATCGGGCGGGTGGTGTATGGCTGTCCTGATCCGAAAGGGGGAGCGTTAACTACTCTCTATAATTTGGCCGAAGATCAGCGCTTAAATCATACTTTTCCGGTGCGCAGCGGTGTTTTTGCCGCTGAAGCCGCCACTCTTTTGCAATGTTTTTTTCGCGCTCTACGGCAGCGCAATAAGGTTATGAAATGAGTCAATTTAAAAGTGGTTTTGTGGCGTTGCTTGGTCGCCCCAATGTTGGTAAATCGACCCTGCTTAACAATATTCTTGATGAAAAAATTGCGATTGTCACCGATAAGCCGCAGACCACCAGAAACCGGATTGTCGGGATTAAAAATTCCCCCACGAGCCAGTTGATTCTGGTTGATACTCCTGGCCTGCACACCCCCCGGGGCAAGTTGAATGAAGCTCTGGTTGAAGCTTCGAAAAGTGCCTGGCGCGACGCTGATCTGGCGCTGATTATCTTGGAGGCGGCATCGAGCCGGATGCGGCGGGGTGAGCGGGAAATTATGACCCGGGCTGTAAGTGGTGAGATCCCTTTTTTGGTAGCGATCAATAAAATTGATCTTCTGCCGGAGCGTGACGGGGATTCACTGAAAGAGCTGGCGATGTTTAATGAATTATTGAGTGAGTACGATCTTGATCCTGAAAAAATCCACTTTCTTTCCGCCCGGGATGGTGTGGGTGTGGCAAATCTGGTTCACGAGATTGAAGAACAAATGCCATGTCATCCGGCTTATTTCCCGGATGATGTTCAGACCGAGATGAGTGAGCGGTTCTGGGTGCAGGAGGTAATTCGCGAGCAGCTTTTCAATCTGACCCGGGATGAAATTCCGTACTCAATTGCGGTTGAAATTGATTACTATAAAGATTTAGGTAAGCGTCTCAGTATCGGTGCTTCAATCTATGTCGAGCAGAATTCACAGAAAGGAATTATAATTGGTCGGCGGGGTTCAAAACTTAAGCAGATCGGGATCAAATCGCGGCAGGCGATCGAAGCTTTTGTCGGGATTCCGGCTTATTTGGAACTGCACGTTTCGGTGGCCAAAAACTGGACTAAAAATGCGTCCCAGTTAGAACGTTTCGGTTATAACGA
>JAOZKP010000493.1 GCA_029935295.1 bacterium
CAATCGCTGTTTTGCTTATAAAAATGGCCGGCAAGCGAAAAAAGAGAAAAATTGTGAAAGAGCCTATGTACTTATTGGATAGAGCTGCCAACATGTAATTGACAAAATATATCACAACCACAAGGCACAGCTACCGTTTTTTCTGTCTGCAGTTGTTTCAGTGCGCCCTAAAAAGGCTACGCTCCCATCGCAAGGGACTAAAAAGTTAGCAAAAATTAAATTAGCGGACTGAATTACAACTTCCAGAGCGAAAAACAACCAAAATCAGGCCATTTTGTGGTCATAGAATTCTTTATCAATTTGAAATTTGACTACGTTGCAACACCTTTAATAAGTATTGTTTTTGTGAAGATGGTTTTTATGCCGATATTTTCAGCAGGCATGTGTTTGGCATGTGATGTGCAGTTTGACGTTGGTGGAAGAACATCACGGCTTAGATGTGGTGTTGCTTATCATTGGCTGGATGGAAGATGTTGATGAGAGAGTTTAAAAAAGAAGAGACACCGTACGGGGCAATAGTTGCCTCACCTATGCCTGATGAAGATGATTTGGCAGCCTTTTATGCCGACATTTATTATCAGGAAAATACAGCAGAATCATATCTGCATAGCTATTCGGATGAAGAGCTTGCGCATAGGCGGCTCAGGGCTGATCTCATGTTGTATGCAGTGGAAAAAGCCAGTCCATCTAAAGATAAAAAAAGATCTTTTCTTGAAATAGGATGTGGTGAAGGGTTTGTGCTCAAGGCGGCATATGAAAAAGGGTATTCCATTACCGGTGTTGATTTTAGTGAATTTGGTTTGCGGAAGGTGCATCCAGAGTTAGTCAATAAAGTCGAATTCGGTGATGCTTATAAAATACTCAATAAGTTGTTTGTAAAAAAGAATAGATTTACTTTTTGCGTCTTGCAGAATGTGATTGAGCATGTGATTGAACCTGCAACACTTATGCATAAAATAAAAGCTATTCTGAAGCCGGAAGGGATAGTGGCTGTAACTGTACCGAATGACTACAGCCGTTTGCAAAAAAAAGTAATAGAAATTGGTCTGGTTGATAAAGAGTTCTGGTTTTTGCCACCTCAACACCTCCATTATTTCAATGTCGATAATTTTAAGGCATTTGCAGAATATTGTGAGTATGAAATCCTCGATGAATATGCTGATTTCCCGATTGATTTTTTTTTGTTTCACCCTAGTTCGAATTATGTGATGAAACCAGAACAAGGTAAACCAGCACATATAGCTCGGTTGAACCTTGACTTATTGTTAGCTGAACGTGGAATGGGTTCCTACCACCGCTTATGCCAAGCCTTAACTGATTGTGGGGTGGGGCGTAATGTTACTGTCCTTATGAGGCCAATGGCTTCTAAAAAATAGTGAAGCGTAAGACACTTTTTTCATCCCTAAAATGAGGTATAATTTTGGTTTTAAGTACATACAGCTGCTTAAACAAACAAATATTTAAAATTGGGCGTTATACCATTGTCCCTCTTAGAGAGAATGATATTCTTGATATAATGGAGTGGCGCAATCAGCAAATGGTTTTATTACGCCAAAAGAAGTTGTTGACCGTTGAAAATCAACAATGCTACTACAGCAATTTTGTGGTACCAACTTTTACCGAGACCCATCCGGAACAAATTTTATTCAGCTATCTGCTTGGCAATAACTGTATTGGCTATGGCGGATTGGTTCATCTTAACTGGCCGGATAAAAGAGGGGAAGTCTCTTTTCTGGAAAGTCCAGACAGAACTGTTGATAAAAAGGTGTACAGAAAGGATTTTAGTAATTTTTTAACACTTATTAAGGAAGTCGCATTTAACGATATTGGTCTTCATCGCCTTTTTACTGAAACTTTTGATGTCCGCGATTTCCATGTGTCAATTTTGGAACAGAACAATTTCGTCCTTGAAGGGCGTTTGCAGGATCATGTTATTATTGGACAAGAACATATCGATTCGTTAATCCATGGTTGCCTGAACAGGAATTAACCCAATGTTAAAAGGAAAAAGAGTTTTTATAAGTGGTGGGGCTGGTGTCATAGGTGACGTATTGGTCAAAAAAATGGTAGCTG
>JAOZKP010000494.1 GCA_029935295.1 bacterium
CGGCCTCATCAATAAACTCTAATTTAGCAATCCGGCATTTGCCATAACACTGAGAAAGTTGATCTTTTCTCTTTCGAATATTCTCCAGATCGGCTGTTCTGACATACTGTTCAAAGATTAAGGGCCCGCCATCATCGAAATACGGTTCATCTTGATTGGGCATTTTGTGGGGCTTGTCGTTTTCAGCTACAACGACATAGATGTTCTGCATAGATTTAGCTCCTTTTAGTACTGGTTAGGGGTTGGTTTTAGTGAAAATGACGTTGGTAGCTTTCGCTATTAATTGATATATATAGTGGGATGGAGTTGGTCGGATTTAGAGAACAACAAAAGACTCGATACATTAACAAGCATTAAACTTAGAGGAAAATTGTAAATGAAACTACGTTCGAAAATTATCTATATAATCATAACATTTTTTTTGACCGGGTGCGCTACACTAACTCCTTTTCCAAAAACTTCGGACGAAGTGTATCTAGGTTCTTCCGTCTCAGATGACCCATATACTAAAACAATTTATTTTACGAGTCCTGAAGTGTGCAGTGGAGGTGTAGATGTTATTAAATTGGCGTCTGCAAAAACTTGTGACATACAGATTCCCTACTACTCTTTGATGGCAATGGATTACTCTGACAAATGGATGTTTTATGAGTCTGCGAGAGATATCAATGGCAATGTTCTGGACTTAAAAGTTTTAGACCGTGAAGTGCTGAGTGCCAATCTTATTAGGGAGTGCATAGTAATACACTTAAATAGGGAATATCTCGACCAAGCTATAAACCATGGAATGGATATACGACTTGAAGGAGAAAGGGGCAATAGCCAGATTTTTTTACCTGCTTTCTTTATTGAGGGATTTTTAAGGAAAGTTGATGGGAAATAAGCAGTAAACAGTGAATCAGTTTTATTAAGTTAGTTTTTTATACCAGGCCTTTATTTCCGTCATAAGCTATGAAAGACCTAAGGAGAAGTGATTTTACATCACTCAAAAATTGAAGTAGAATGAGCAGGTATTTTTATGTCAAAATCTTATGGTGCTTTGAACACCACCTTAAAAGCATTCCTAAAAGATGAAGATAACATAGATACGGTTTCTTTTTACAGAGGTGTCTCAGATTGTGAATATGAAGACATCCCTGCAATATACAGGATTAAAGACGGCATTTCTTACATTAAAAAAGAACATATTATTTTCAGGGAAGCATTAACAAAAAGCCCAAGTTATTTCCTCGGAAAGCAACAAGTCTTTGAAAAATTAGTCATGATGCAACACTATGGGCTACCTACCAGGCTACTGGATTTAACCGAAAACCCACTTGTAGCTTTATATTTTGCTTGTTGTTCGAATTATGGGAAAGGAGGTAAAACTGGTTTAATCCGCAGATATCAAATACCAAGGAATTACATTAGATACTATGATGACGATGACGTATCCGTCATCTCCAATCTCTCGAAATGTAAGGTTGATTTTTCTTTGGCTGAGATTAAAAATGAAGTACAAAAAGATATAATGGGGTTTTCTAAAAAAATTGACAATAGGGTTATTGATCAAGTCCTTCTGGTAAAACCACTTCTAAACAACAACAGAGTTATCCGTCAGCAAGGGGTTTTCCTATTATTCGGTTCAGATAAAAATAAAAAAATATCAAATATCAACTTTAATGAAGTGAACATTATTGACTACAAAATTACAAATAACGGTAAATCTAAAATTCTCAAGCAACTCGAAATGGTGTCAATTACGGAGGCAGATTTATTTCCCGAAATAGATAATATCACTCGTCAAATCAGAATAAAATTTAAAAATGATTTACTTGTCAACAACTCCGTAGCAATCAAACAAACCACAGAATAAAAGTATAATTTATAATTAAAGGCATGACCACACTATCAGGATTACCGGAGCAACTTCTATGACAATTGTAAAAAGTTACATTATTTTCACATTATTGCTATTTGTAATACTTCATATTCCTTCCGTCTCCCACGCAACCCTGAATGATCAGCTATTAACGGCTGTTTTTAATGGACAAACGAAAACGGTATGTACACTTCTTAATAATGGAGCTGATA
>JAOZKP010000495.1 GCA_029935295.1 bacterium
GCTGAGGTCAGGGTGGAATCGTTGTTGAATATCTCCGGCCAGTGTTTGAATGCCCGATTTGAAGTGATAATCATTGAGCCTCTTTCGTAGCGATGGCTGATGACCTGAAAGAGGAGATCGGCTCCGGTTTTATCAATGGGTAGATAGCCAAGTTCATCCAGTATTAAAAGTTCAGGCCGGAGGTATTTTTTGAGCTCATTTTTGAGATTACCGACCTTTTGGGCTGCCGACATTGCATTTATGACATCTATGGCCGTGGTGAAAAGTACTGAATGCCCTTTGAGGCAGGCTTGATAGCCGATGGCTGTCGCCATGTGGGTTTTTCCCAGACCGACACCGGCAAGGAAAATGATATTCTCTTTGTTGGCAATAAATTTCAGGTGAAAAACATGTTGGATGGCGGACCGGTTAATTTTTTTTGGCCAGCTCCAGCGAAATTGTTCAAGGGTTTTGATAACAGGAAATCGGGCCTGGCTGATGCGGCGTTGAATTGAGCGATCCCGGCGAAATTCAGCTTCACCGGCAATCAGACGTGTCAGGCAGTCAATATGTGACCACTTTTTCCGACTTGCCTGCAGGGTTGTCTCTTCGAGATGTTCGAGGATGTATTGAAGTTTCAGATATTCAAGATTTTGTTTAAGGTCGTCATTGCTCTTTGACATATTTTTTCCTTTATATGGTGTAAATTTCAAGGTTCGGCTCATCGACTTCAATCTCCAGAAGATCCTCTTTGCGGCTTAAATGCAGTGCGGCCGGTTCGGTTTTATCCCGGGTACGCTGCTCAAGCAGATTGGCAATGTACTCGCTGGAGAAAGCGGCGAATACCAAAGCATCGTTGATGGCACGGCTTACTGCCTCGGGGCCGTAAATCTCACTTAAGGCCACAATCTTACGGATGTGAGTTAAGGGATTCATACGACGATCTTCCAGCTTTTGGTAAAAGATTTGTGCTTTCGGAGAGATTGTTAAAAAACGTTTGAGGATTTGTTGGTTATGTGCCTTTCGTCGTTGTGCAAGCAGGGCTTTAGGGTGATCTGGATTTTCAAAATCCTGATGCCGGTCATAACTGCGACGATGCCTGGCGATAAGTTTCTCCTGATCATAGATACAGATTCTATCTGGATAGATTTTACCTGCCAGCTTGCAGTTAGCGTATTCAGCCGGCACCGAATAACGGTTGCTGTCTAAAGAGATACGAAATTGACTGGAAGCTCGCAGCGGCATAATTGCAGCACAGTCATACTCTTGTACCGGCAGTAAATTGAGTCGTTCTTCGACAAACATCTCCACCGGTTTTTTCCTGGTTTCACCGTGAATTCGCTGGTTGGCAGTATTGTCCAGCCACTCTCTTCCGGCCCGCTGCAGGGCTTCAAGGGAAGGCATCGTCAGGCCATTAAGAAAGTTCTTCTTAACGTAGCCGACACCACTTTCGACCCGGCCTTTTTCATTGCCTTTTGCGACCCCGCAGGGAACAATCACAAAGCCGTGATGGTTGGCAAAATCAAGATAACGCTGATTAAAAACCGGAGCCTGTCCGATTGTCCGTTTGATGACTGCCGACTTAAGATTGTCGACCATAATTTTTTTCGGTACACCCCCAAAGAATCGCAAAGCATTCTGATGGCAGCCAAGCCAGTGCTCCATAGTTTGTGACACCGTAAATTCAAGATACATCATCCGGCTGTAACACATAACCATAACAAAAAAACTCAAACGCCGTCGGGTCTCACCCGTAGTAATCACTCCGAATGAGCCCCAGTCGACCTGGGCACACTCTCCGGGAGCAAAGGCAAGTTTCAGATAGGCAGCTGATCTTTTAGGCCGCATCTTACTGACATAATCTCTGACGATTGTATAACCGCCCGGAAAGCCCTCTTCCTGAATCCGCTGGAAAATCTGTTTGGCGGAGTATGGATGAGTCTCGATCATCTTGATAATTGTTGATTTGAAAGGATCAAGTTTGCTTGCCCGATCAGATTTTTTTCTCGGTCGAAACTGCTTCTCATCAAGCCATTTGCCGACCGTCCTTAAATCAAGAGAGAGCTCTTCGGCAATCTGAGCCCGGTT
>JAOZKP010000496.1 GCA_029935295.1 bacterium
ATGAAATTCAAAATTGGCATTGATGTCGGCGGGACTTTTACTGATTTTCTCCTGACCGGTGAAGAGGGCGAAACCGAGATTTATAAAGTTCTTTCGACCCCGGACGACCCTTCGATCGCGACCATGAGCGGAATTGCCGAGATGGCCGCGAAACGCAAGCTTTCGGTTAAAGACTTCCTCCAACAAGTTACCACCATTGTTCACGGCACCACTGTGACCACTAATGCCACGCTCACCTACTCCGGGGTCAAAACCGGCCTTTTGACAACAGCCGGCGTACGCGATGCGCTGGAGATGCGCCGAGGCATCCGCGAAGAACAGTATAACAACCGTTACGAGAACGCGCAGCCGGTAGTTGAACGCTACCTCCGGCTCCCGGTCAAAGAAAGAATCGACGCTCAGGGTGCGGTCGTTACCCCGCTAGATCCCGATGATGTCAAAGAAAAAATTGCCATCTTAAAGAGTGAAGAAGTCAAAGCGGTTGCCGTCTGTTTCATGAACTCTTTTGCCAATCACGAACATGAAGAGATCGTCGCCGAACTGCTCAGGAAAGAGCTCGGTGACTGTTATATCAGCATCTCCTCATCGCTTCTGCCGTCGATCCGTTTTTACGATAGGATCAGCACCACCGCCCTTAATGCCTACGTCGGTCCGATTCTTAAGAATTATCTCGACTCTCTCGTCAGCAAACTCAAAGCCGAAGCCTTCAGCGGCATTCTCTTGATTATGACTTCAAACGGCGGCGTAGTCGCCCCTGAACACGCAATCGAAAAAGCCGCTTCAACCCTGCTCTCGGGGCCGGCTGGCGGGCCGGTAGCCGGGGTTCTCTACGTCGGCGCCCAAGGCTATAAAGACTGCATCACAGTTGATATGGGCGGCACCAGTTTTGATGCCGCGGTGATCAAGGATAAAAAACCGTCAATGACGACCGTCGGCGAGATCAACCGCCTGCGCTGTGCCCTGCCGATGCTCAATGTCGTAACCATCGGCGCCGGCGGCGGCAGTATTGGCTGGATTGACGAAAGCGGCCTGTTGCGCATGGGGCCACAGAGCGCCGGTTCCAAACCGGGCCCGGCTTGTTACGATCTCGGCGGGACCGAGCCGACCTGCACCGATGCCGATCTGGTTTTAGGCTATCTCGAACCCGGTTTTTTTGCCGGCGGCCGCATCAAACTTGATAAAGCCAAGGCAGAAAAAGCAATTGCCGAAAAAATCGCCAAACCCTTAAACTACGATATCGCGACCGCGGCCGCAGGCATGTATAATATCATCAATGTCAATATGGCAGCGGCTGTACGCGAGGTTGCGGTCAAGGAGGGCTCCGACCCGCGTGATTTCCCGATGGTAGTTGCCGGCGGCGCCGGCCCCAACCACTCCTGTATGATTGCCGCCGAGCTTGAAATTCCTTTAATGATTATTCCACGTGAATCCTCGATCTTCTGCGCTGCCGGGATGCTGATGTCAGATTTAAAACATGACTATGTCAAGAGCTACATCACCAACCTCGATCAGGCCAACCCGCAGCAGTTCGGCAGGTATTTTGCCGAAATGGGAAACGAAGGCCGGCGGGTTTTAACCAGTGAAGGCATTTCCGCGGACAAAATCACGACCATTTACTCCCTTGATCTGCGCTACACCGGCCAATATCACGAAGTCACGGTCGAAATCCCGGCAACCGCCATTAAGAACTGCGATTGGGAAGCGATGGCCAAGATTTTCCATCCGCTCCACAACCGGCTCTACGGCTACTCACTGGAAGAGGGAGAGACCCCGGTTGAGCTTATCAACCTGCGACTCACCTGTATCGGCAAAACCGAAAAACCGGTTTTCAAATCACGCGACTATGCCGGCCCAAATCCGGAAAAGGCCTTCAAAAAACAGCGCCAAGTCTATATTCCGGGCGAAAATATTTTCCAGGAGATTGATGTCTTTGACGCCCTGAAACTCGAGTTCGGCAATAAAATCTGCGGCCCGGTCATCCTCGAGCAAATCAACACCACCGCATTCATAACCCCGGGTTACAACGTTATGGTCGATAATTTAGGCAGCTACACGGTTTATGATAA
>JAOZKP010000497.1 GCA_029935295.1 bacterium
TTTTCCACACAGAAGCAATCCTGTTATATTCAGCCACAGACTCACACGGACAAAAAATCAAAGTCTGGGTTTGTCCGTGTGGGTCTGTGTGGGTCTGTGGCCAAAAAAAATCATTCTTTCGCCCACCAAGTCATCAACCCCAAACCGTACTTGGGCAAGATCTTCGGCTGAGCGAATTTATTCCAATAGGCGATGCGAAAAGTGCTGATGTGCCAGTGCGGCAAAACATAAAAACCCCACTGCAAAACCCGGTCCAGCGCCCGGGTGCAGTTTACCAGAGTTTCCCGGTCTTTGGCATGAATAACCTTCTCCACCAGGGCATCGACAACCGGATCTTTGATAGCGGCAAGATTGCGGCTGCCGGGGATATCAGCAACCTCGGAATGCCAATAGTAGCGCTGCTCGTTTCCGGGTGAAAGTGACTGACCAAAACTCCAGACCACCATATCGAAATCAAATTTTCGCACCCGGTTAAGATATTGGGCCGTGTCAACCACACGCACATCGGTGGCGATTCCCAAACGGGAAAGATTCTTTTTGTACGGAAGAACAATCCGCTCAAATGCCGGTGCCGTCAGGAGAATCTCAATATGAAACTGGCGGCCATCCTTATCAACTAATTTTTTCTGCTTGATTGTCCAACCGGCACTTTTCAGAAGGGCTGCGGCCCGACGCAGATTCTGCCGATTATTACCGCGGCCATTGGTAGTCGGCAGGTGATAACTGTCTTTGAAAACCTCGGCCGGAAGCTGATCGGCAAAAGGTTTCAGGATTTCAATTTCAGCTTGGGTCGGCGGCCCGCTGGCGGCCAGTTCCGAATTACTGAAATAGCTTTCACTGCGTTTATATTGACCATAAAAGAGATTTTTATTGCTCCACTCAAAATCAAAAGCATAGATCAATGCCTCGCGCACCCGGCTATCTTTGAAAAATTCCCGCCGGGTATTGAAAACAAAACCCTGCATTCCCTGCGGAATCTCATGCGAAATCTCTTTTTTTACAATTCGACCATCACGAAACTGAGGCCCTTTATAGAGCGTCGCCCAGTTCTTGGAGACATTTTCATGACGAAAATCGTATTCCCCCGACTTAAAAGCCTCAAGCGCCACGGTCGCATCCCGATAATAGTCGAAGATTAAAGTGCCAAAATTATTAAGCCCCCGGTTAACCGGCAGGTCTACGGCCCAGTAATCAGGAACCCGCTCATAACTCACTGTTTTCCCGGGAACAAAACTTTTAACCCGATAAGCCCCGCTTCCCAGAGGTACTGTCAGATCGGCATTATTAAAATCTTTGTCCTGCCAGAAATGCTGCGGCAACACCACCAACTGGCCGACAATCAACGGCAGTTCAGCGTTGCTGCCATCTTTAAAAGTAAACTCAACCCGACTCTCATCCAGTGCCGTAACCCCGGTAACCTCGGAATAGTAGCGTTTAAACATCGGTTGACCTTCGTTGATCAACAGATTGAACGTAAACACCACATCCGCCGCCGTAATCCTGTGGCCGTCATGAAAACGGGCCTGCGGATTAAGATAGAAAATTACCGAAGCTTTATCGTCGGCAACCTTGACCTTCTCGGCAATCAAACCATATTGACTGAACGGTTCATCCTCGGCTTTAGCCATCAGGGTATCATAAATAAGGCCGATCCCCGCAGCCGAAACCCCCTTCAGGATAAAGTCGTTAAACGTATCAAAGGTTCCGATCGCCGCCTGGCGCAAAGTTCCACCTTTGGAGGCCTGCGGATTAACATATTCAAAATTAGTGAAATCGGGTGGATATTTCAGCTCTCCGTGCAGGGACAGACCATACTGCGGCAGATCTGACGCCTGACAGAAAATAGTTGCAGAGAAGCAAAATGATAACAGAAATAATAATAAAAAAACCGAAAACCTGGTTCGGCAAAAACATAATAGATTAAATTTCACAAAAAACCTCTGATTTCAGATTAACTCTTCAGCGTATCACCATAAAGATATAACAAATGGTGTCGAACAACGCTTCGCTCTCATAAACGGGGTCAAAGCTGGGGTGCTAACGCACCTTGTACCAGCAATGACCC
>JAOZKP010000149.1 GCA_029935295.1 bacterium
TGGTAATGGTAAAAGCTTTTAAGAACTTAGAAAACTTAGAAACAGGTGAAATGATGGTTGAAGAAAAATTTGCGGTTCCCGATGAACGGGGTTATTTTGGTGAATTCGGGGGCCGGTTTGTGCCGGAAACTTTAATTACAGCACTGAATGAATTAAATGAAGCCTGGAAGAGGTTTCGTAATGATCCCGATTTCCTGGCAGAGCTTAAAGGTTGGCTGAAAGAGTATTGCGGCCGGCCGACGCCGCTCTATCGCGCCCGGAAACTGGAGGCGGCGTTAAAGATTAAAGAGATTTATTTGAAGCGTGAAGATTTGGCACATACCGGGGCGCACAAGATAAATAACACCATTGGCCAGGCCCTTTTGGCCTGCCGGATGGGGAAAAAACGTTTGATTGCCGAAACCGGGGCCGGTCAGCACGGGGTGGCGACGGCGACGGCGGCAGCTTTGTTCGGGCTTGACTGTGAAGTTTATATGGGTGAGAAAGACATCGAGCGCCAGGCGATGAATGTTTATCGCATGGAACTTTTAGGGGCTAAAGTGATTCCGGTTAGCTCCGGCAGCCGGACGTTGAAGGATGCCACGAACGAGGCGATCCGCGATTGGGTAACCAATGTCGGCGATACCCATTATATTATCGGTTCGGTCGTCGGGCCCCATCCCTATCCGGCGATGGTGCGCGATTTTCAGCGGATTATCGGGGTTGAAACCCGGCAGCAAATTCTAGCGACCCGCAAACTTCTGCCGGATGTTATTTTTGCCTGTGTCGGCGGCGGCAGTAATGCGATCGGGATTTTTCATCCATTTTTAGAGGATGATCTGGAACTTGTCGGGGTCGAGGCGGCCGGCTCGGGGATTGCGAGTGGGGCCCATTCCGCACCTCTGTCAGTGGGCCGGCCCGGGGTTCTGCACGGATCAATGAGCTACCTCCTGCAAACTGAAGACGGCCAGATTAAGGAGGCGCATTCGATTTCGGCCGGTCTCGACTATCCCGGCGTCGGGCCGGAACACAGTTTTCTTAAAGACACAGGCCGGGTTCAATATATCTCGGTAACCGATGATGAAGCGTTGAAAGCGCTGCGGTTGTTATGCCGGGTTGAGGGGATCATTCCCGCGTTAGAGAGTGCCCACGCCTTAGCCGGAGTGATGCTCGAGGCGGAACGTCTCAAAGATAAGATCGTGGTCATCAATCTTTCCGGCCGGGGAGATAAGGATGTTGCGACTTTGGCGAATCTGGAACTTAAAGGGGGCGAGTGATGTCAAGACTGGATGAAAAATTCAAAGAATTAAAGAGCTCCGGGCGCAAGGCTCTGATAACGTTTATTACGGCTGGCGATCCTGATCTTGATGCAACTTGTGACCTGGTTGTGACTCTCGACGATGCCGGTGCTGATATAGTTGAGCTCGGGGTGCCGTTTTCTGATCCTCTGGCTGATGGCCCGACAATTCAGAAAGCATCGTCCCGGGCTCTGGCTCAGGGGGTGACCTTAAAGAAAATTCTGGCCGCGGTTGTTGAAATTCGGCAGCGAACCGATATTCCCTTAGTCTTGATGTCATATTATAATCCGATTTTCAGTTACGGTCTGGAAAAATTTGTTGTCGATGCTGCTGCCGCCGGTGTGGACGGGGTGATTGTGCCGGATTTGCCGCTGGAAGAATCATTGCCTCTGCGAACTTTAGCTGCCGGTAAGCTGGCAGTGGTGCCGCTCGCGGCCCCGACAACTGCGGATGAGCGCCTTAAGGAAATTGTTGCCGCCGGCAGTGGTTTCCTCTATTATGTAACTGTAACTGGGATTACCGGAACCCGTACCTGTCTGCCGCTGGAATTGGCCGCGACTCTGGATCGGGTCAAAAAAATCGCTGGTGATCTGCCGCTGGCTGCCGGTTTCGGGATTTCAACTCCGGAACAGGCCCAGCTTGTCGGCAAACACAGCGACGCGATCATCGTCGGCAGTGCTCTGGTTGAAATTATTGCCAACTCAGGTGCCGCCGCCAGCGGCCGGAAAAAGTTGTTAGATTTTGTTGCAACTCTGCGCCAATCTTTGGATGTTTTGTCAGATAACTGATTTTCTCAATTTAACTAATTGAAAAAAATCATCACAATGAAGGCATTATACTTGACAAGGTTATTGGGTTATGGCAATAGAGGGAGATCTTCCGCATCCACACAGTTATAGTGAGCGCCGCTACAGGAGTTCCGCCGGTTCCACCGGCTTTTCTTTTGTGGTTCAGGTGGAAGAAAGTGATCTTTGGATAAATATTCTGCAGCCGGTTATAAAAACCGCTGATTTACAAAATTTGGCTTATGAGCGGCTGCTCCATTACCGTACTCAGTTGACTGCTTTTTTGCAGAGATATCCTGACTGGGGTACCAGCCTGATTCCGGTTGCGGTCGCTGATTTTCCTTTTGCGCCGGTTCTCATGCGGAATATGATGGCGGCTGCGGATTTAGCCCGAGTCGGGCCGATGGCGGCAGTAGCCGGGGCTCTGGCTGAGGCAGTGGGTCGTGATTTAAGCAATAACTCAATCGGGGTTGTGGTCGAGAACGGCGGCGATATTTTCCTTACCGAGAAGTCGGAGTATCAGCTTTCGATTTTTGCCGGCAGTTCACCTTTGAGCGGCCGTTTGGGAATCAGGCTTGTCGAATCCCAGCCATTCAGTTGTGGTGTCTGTACCTCTTCCGGTCGGGTCGGGCATTCGTTAAGTTTGGGTCGGGCTGATGCGGTGACTATTGTTGCAGAAAATGCGGCTCTGGCAGATGCTATGGCGACGGCGATGGCGAATCAGGTCATGGAAAAGAGTGATCTGGCAGTAGTTGTTGAAAAAGCATTGGCAGTGGATGGAGTTACCGGAGTTGTAGCTATTCTAAATGATGATCTTTCTGTCGGCGGCCAGCTTGAATTGATTGAAATATAATGATTTTTTGATTTTGCTAAAATCGAATTAGGATTTTTATGAAACGAATTTATGTTCTGCATTTTACTCAGAGCAATTATGATAAACCGGTTGTCTACCAGCTCATAAAAAATTATGATCTTATCATAAATATTTTACGGGCGGTTATCCTGCCGCGTAAAGAGAGCTACCTTGTGCTTGAGATTGAGGGTGAAGAGGATCTCATCAATCAGGGTTTGGAGTACCTACGGGAAAGTGATGTTGCGGTTGAGTCAATTCGGAAAAGTGTTAAACGAAATGAAGAAATTTGTACCAGTTGCGGAGCCTGTACGGCAATCTGCCCGGTCGGAGCGCTCTACATTGAGCGGCCTTCGATGAAGGTTCTTTTCGCACCTGAAAAATGCAGTGCCTGCGGTCTCTGCGTAAATGTATGCCCGCCCCGGGCTATGGAGGTAAACTTTTGAAGCTTTCTACTAAAGGTCGTTATTCTGTTCGAGCTATGGTTTCGCTCGGAATTCTTTCGGATTCTAACTCTGGACCGATTTCATTAAAACAGATCAGTGAAGTTGAGGGGATCTCGGTAAGTTATTTGGAACAGTTGTTTGTGCATCTGCGCCGTTCCGGTCTGGTTAAGAGTGTGCGCGGCCCCGGCGGCGGCTACCTTTTCGCTCGGGATCCCAAAGACATTTTCATTGATGAGATTATGGCTGTGGTCAAAGAGTCTATTAATCCGGTTAATTGTAAAGAGTGTGAGCAGTTTGATGAGGCCGCCTGTGCTTCCGGTCCACTGCGTAACGCTTGTTGCGTGACCCGGCCGATGTGGGACGAGCTTGATGAAAAAATCGGTACTTTCTTAAAGACGATATCTCTGGCTGACCTGCTTCAGGGACTTAACAGTTAGGTCAAGATGTCCGGCACCAATCTCTATTTTGATTATAACGCCACGACCCCGATAGATCCTGAAGTTCTAGCGGTGATGTCAGCGGTTGCCCGGGATAATTTCGGCAATCCTTCCAGCAGTCACTGTTTCGGTCATCCTGCAGCCGCACTCGTACAACGTGCCCGGCTTCAGGTAGCCCAGCTTCTCCGGGCTGAAGCGGATGAGATCTGTTTTACTTCAAGTGGAACTGAAAGCGATAATCTGGCTTTGAAAGGAGTGGTGTTGCCGCTTCTGCTTCAGGGGCGAAAACCGCATATTATTATTTCGGCAGTTGAGCATCCGGCAATCATTGAAACCTGCCTGTTTTTGGAGCAGGCCGGGGCGGCAATAACCCGTTTGCCGGTTGCAGCCGATGGCACTCTAAACCCGTCTCAGGTCACAGCTGCAATCAGGGATGAAACTGTTTTGGTCTCTTTAATGTTGGCTAATAATGAGACTGGGGTTATCTTTCCTGTAAATGAAATTTCGGCGATTACCCGGGCGCATGGTATCCTGCTGCATACCGATGCCGTACAGGCTCTGGGTAAGCTGCAAATTGACGTCAGCGAATTAGGTGTCGATTTGCTTTCACTTTCAGGTCACAAGGTATACGCTCCGAAAGGAGTTGGTGCCCTATGGGTGCGGACCGGAGTTGAGATTGACCCTTTGCTGCATGGCGGTGGGCAAGAGTCCGGGCTTCGCAGCGGAACTGAAAATCTGGTTGGGATTGCGGCCTTGGGCCGCGCTTGTGAACTTCTGACTGAAAACATGACTGACGAGGGCCGCCGGGTTAAGTTGTTGCGTGATCGACTGGAATCTGAACTTGATGCCGCACTCGATCAGCAGCTGGTTTTTCACGGGCATCGTCTTTTGCGGGTACCGAATACTATCTCTTTAAGTGTTCCATATGTTGATGGCGAGGCCTTGCTGGCCCACCTTGATCTCGAAAATATTGCGGTTTCGGCGGGTTCGGCCTGTTCCAGCGGTGAGCATCAAGGTTCTCCGGTTTTGCGGGCTATGGGCGTAAACTCAGATATCGCTCAAGGATCTATCCGTATTAGTCTCGGTCGCTGGACAACCGCCGCCGAAATTGATACTTTTCTCGAAAAATTCACTATTATTGTCCGTCGTTTATGGGCAATATCGCCTCTCTATAAAAACCGTTAACCTTGGTCAAAGGTTTCCTGACGTTCTCTATTTGTCGTTCTATTCTGATGAAATAAATGTTGCAGTGGTGTCAGGATCAAGTTATGGCAGCGGCCACCACAATTTTACGGGCAATGCCCGCGTTTGTAACAATGGGGTCTCGGCCCCATTGTTACTTTCAATACTGTGTTTATGAGTGCTGAATCTGCAGGTTTAAAAAATAGTTACCGGGTGCCGGGTCTTAAAGGTAAAATTAGGCTCTATTTTGCGGCCCTGATGGAGGTGCCGCTTTATCGTTTTGGCGAGCTCGGTAATATTTTTTACACCATCGGCAAGAATATAATGGAGGGTGTGGTCCTCTATACAATGTTTACGATGGCGGAAAGTGAACTCAAGGTGGCAGCCGTTCTGGCCGTGGCCGTTAAATATGCCTATCCCGGGATCTCTGTAATTAGCAGTAACTACACTTCCGGATTTATCGATCATCTTGAATCTGCAGTAAATCCCCTGGCCCAGATTTCCCGACTTATCAAAGCCCAGGTTGGGGTCGGCTGCGGTCAGGCGTTAGGCGGGATTGCTCTCTTCTGCTGTTTTCCTCCCATATTTAAGGGGCTTTTTTTAACTTTCTCCAGTCATAACTATATTCTCGTGGCACTCTATTTACTGCACCATATTCTGGACGGTTCAGCTCAGATTTTAGAGGGTCGGAGCTGGTTTAAGATAATTGAAATTGTCCTAAGAAACGGCCGTTCTGTCCGTCTTTCTGAAAACTTCTGGGTGATCTACGCCCTTTCTCAGAATGTCCAGCTTATTCTCGGGCAGTGCTTTCTTTGGGGGGCCTTGTTACTGACCTCGCTGTATCAGGATCAACTTACCTCTTTTGCAATTATGGGCGTGGTTCTTTTCGGGTTAGGGTTGGTTGTCTGTGCCAAATTTATCCTGCCGTTGGCCTACTATCGCAACTTTAGAGAGATAGGTGAAAACCCTTTGTGAAATAATGAGTCGCATCAGGTAATAGAATTTCAATGTTGAAAATAAAAAACCTCTCTTTTTCCTTCGGCAGTTATGCTGTACTTCGGGATATCTCTGTGAGCTATGAGCCGGGTCTGATTCATGGTTTGATTGGTCCTAACGGTTCCGGTAAAACGACGCTGTTAAAAAATATCTGCCGTATATATGAACCACACCAGGGACAGGTTGAGCTTTGCGGTCAGGATTGTCAAACCTTAGGCCGCCGCCGCTTGAGTTCTCTGGTCTCCTTAGTGCCGCAGAATCCCAAAGTGAATTTTCCGATTACGGTTTATGAACTGGTAAAGATGGGGCGCTATCCGCATCTTAAGCGTTTTCAGGCTTTGACGGAAAATGATCTGGAGGTGGTTGAGCGGGCTTTACAGGCAACCAATACCGACTCTTTACGGTCGCGTTCGGTTACGGAACTCTCCGGTGGCGAAGCCCAGCTGGTCTTGATCGCCCGGGCTCTGGCGACTGAAGCCCAGCTCATCCTTCTCGATGAACCGACTGCCAGCCTTGATGTCGGTAATTCGCTGGCAATTATGGAGCTTTTACTGGAACTTAAAAAACAGGACAAAACCATGCTGGTTTCAGTACATGATCTTAATCAGGCCCGCCGTTTCTGTGACACTATTACCATTCTCAAAGATGGTGAAATATACTATTATGGTTCCACCGCTCAGGCATTTACTGAAGCCGCGCTGGCCGATGTTTTTCGAGTCACACTTGCTGATCGCGATAATACGCTTGAATTTGCCAGTTTGCTTAAATAATAGTAATTCAACTTTCTGAGTAAACTTGACTTGTTGAAATTATGACCCTTTATTGAAAAACAGTTTCCGCAAAGACGTTTATGCTCTTTGGGTACGAAGACGCCAAGAAAACCGAGATGGTGCTGACTTAGGCTTCGCCCCTCAGTAACTGTGGTCAAACTTTACATGTTGCTGGGAAACGCAAATGTCAAGTATGACCCCGATTGTCACATAACAGACAAAAACCTGACCTGTCTCGATTGGGGTCATTGCTTTAGCTTTGACCCCGTTTACGAGGGCGAA
>JAOZKP010000150.1 GCA_029935295.1 bacterium
GCTGCGGCATCGAGATCACCGAAGAAGTTATCCAGAGCCTTATCAACCTTGATATTGACATCGATGGTAATATGAATTGGTTTGATTTCGACCGGGGCTACTTTAACTTCGTGTTTGGTGTTGCAGCCGCAAATCAGTATAAGGGATGCTATAGCCAATATCTGAATTGGCGAAAATGTTTTTCTGGACAAGTGATTCTCCTCCTTATTTGTTGATGGCGTCGTAAAAAGTTCCGATCTACTGCGTTGTTGCGTCTCACCAGTCACTCGACATACTACATGTATGGTCTCGTGTATGGTGAGACCGACAACGCCCGGAGGAAGTGCCCTTGGGGTGCATCTTGTATATCGAAATTTTTACTTAGCCATCCCGAGACTTTTAGAAAAAATCTTTCATCTGGAATATAATTTGTCACTTAGCCAAGGTCGAAATACCTTTATACTGCAAAATATGATTCAAAGGAAAGCGTAAATTAATGTCGAGGCTGATTCCCTGAAAATGTGAGCCCGGCCCGTCGCTGGATATCCGGACAAAACTGCCGATATCTTTTTTGTAGAGAAATGGCAGAGGCAGGTTGGGTTTCCCGTCAAATTGGAGATTTAGGATAAGTTCTTTTTTGGCGGAGTTAAGTTTTAATTTAGCCCATTTATACTGATAATCTTTGAGTGCTTCGCGGGCGAGATCAAGTTGGGCAAACTGGGGGCTGTTGGTGGGTATGCCAGCGGTTAAAGCCGCGCCACCTTTGATTTTGATGTTGCCGGTCTGGTTCGGGGTCGAATAGAGAAAGCCGTCGTTGAAGATGATTTTACCGCCGGCCCAGGCGACTGGGATGCGGCCGTTAACCGAGCCTTGGCCCCGGGCTTCAATCTGACCGAGTTGTTTTAGGAGCTCGGACAGATTGAGTCGGTCACAGTATAGGGTTGACTGGTAGTGGTTGATGTTTGGCGAAAATCGCAGTGCTTGAGTTTCGATATTACCGCCGCACCAGCCGATTCGGCCTTTTTCCAGAAGCAGGGTTTGATCTCTTTCAAATTGGAAAGAGAAGGTGCCATCTTTACAGTTGATATTGCCGGCCTGTAAGTGTAAAAATGTGAGTTTCTGGTTTGAATCAGTGTGAAGAGAGGGTAGCTCCGGGAATTTAAGGCGACAGTTGATGCCGCTGCAGGTAAGGTTTTTCTCCGGGTAGCTGAATTGGGCTTGATTAAGATTAAGGGTGAGGTCGCCCTTTAATTGGTTTGTGTCATCAAGACCGAAGGCGATCTTTCCGGTCGCACTTATGGTGCCGTCAAGGGTACTTTCCCCGGCGGCGGGGATAAATTTCCCTAAAATAACCGGGCTTGCCGGTTTGCAGACGGGGATGCTTAATGCAGCTTCAGTCTGAAACCCGCCTTTCGGTTTGAATCCACACTCTCCATTGATGATAAATTTTAACTCTTTGATGAGTTTGCAGGCATATTGACCTTTGAAGTCAAACTTGTTTCTTTGTTGTTGGAGATCGATATTGAAGCGGCCGAGATCAGTATTGTTGAGTATGATTTTATTGCAGGTAAAGCTGCCTTGGGTTGCAGTAACCGGCAGAGATGAAAAACCGGCTTCCGAAGATTTAATTTTCGTCCGGCCTGCGGTCTTGATTTCGGGGAAGACCAGGCGTTTGCCGGCATTATCCACTACTGTGTGATTGAGCGAAATGAGCCAGTCTATTTCGCCCGGATTGGAATCTTGCGCGTGAGCCTGGATTTTTATCGCCGGAGAGTTACCGGAGATTGACAAGGTTTTGTTGTGAAGCTGCCACCGGTGATTTTCGGCGGGGCTTGAAAGTGAGGCTTGATAGCCGCCATGTTGGTCAATGGCGGCCGTCAGTCGCCATTTTTTCGTGAACGGGTGATTGAAAGTTAGACCTGAAGCCTTATCCTGACCCCCGATCCGAGTTGCCCAGTGCCCTTGTAGTTTAATTTTGTCAGGTTCATCTTTAATTATAAATTCAAGGTTGGTGATGGTTGGAGAAAATGGCGCCAAAAGAGCGAGACGGTTAAGTTGCAATTTCCAGGGGGCGGTAGCGTTTTCTTTGTTGAGGGAGAATACGACAGTCGAATCTTCCCCGGTAGTGGATTGTGAATTGTCGATATGAAAATCATTATATGTAAGTTTTCCTTGTTTCCACTCTGTTCGGGATTCTAACTTTTCCAGGCTCAAAGGCATTAAACCGAAATCGGCCGCAGCTTTAAGTGATATCTCTCCTCTCGCATCAAGACCGTCTATCCGGCCCAGAATATCGGCAAAATCAAGCAGCTCAATTTTGTTTGCTTTGACCTCCAGATGCGCTCGCTCTTTTTCAGTCAGGGTGACACTGAAATTAAGTGCTATCGGGGTGCCGCGCGGATTAAATTGCAGGGTGCCGTCGAGGTGGGTGACCGCAGATTTTGGGTCGGTTGATTTTTTTATGCTGGCTGAGAAAGGAAGGCGAAACTCGCGATCGTCGGTTTTGATAATAATAACAGATCTTTCAATTGTCAGTGTGCTAAAGGGCAAAATTGGTAGTTGAGATGGGTCTTGTGAAGACTTGTCTGGGTATTCTGCGTCACCTCCGGAAGGATTTTTTTCAAGACCGGGTATGCTGATCTTGCCTTTATTCAACACAGCTCTGATGCTGATCCCGCTTAAAATTACCTGATCCAGTTCACCTTTTGCGAGCGATTCAGGATCATAGAGAAGATGGATGCGTTCAATCGTCAAGCCCGGTTCCGATCCGGGGCCGAAGCGCAGCGGTCCGGCGCTGGTTTCGGTTACTCCTAAATGATCGATATCACAGAAAAAATCACTGTAACCCAGTTGCTGCACCAGCTGCGGCAGCATCCAGGATTCAACCAGACTCGGCAGAACTAAAAGCGAAAGCCCAAGCAGGCAAAATCCCACTAGCAGGGTAATGCAGAAGAAGCGAACTATGCGGCGGAGTAGTAGTGTCATAAATGACCGATTAAAGTGGATTATTTATAATCCAGATATCACTGGGTGAATTTTCATCTGTGGTGCGATGGGATTCAAAACAGACATATTTACTGTCAGAAGATGAGCTCGGAGCTCCATCCTCATGTTCTATATCATTAGTCAAACGAATCATTCTACCACCGGCGACCGGTAACATAAATATACTTGGATGTTCAATGCCGCCGTGCGGGGCACTGGAGAGAACATAACGACCGTTTGCTAACCAGGATAAATCCGTATCCGGGCCGCCGGGTTGATCTTTGCTGATTGTCGCGGAAAGATTAACCCCTAATCCTCCAGCAGCAGGAACAATCCAGGCTTCCCACATCTCCAGAGAGTCTGTAATTGCAGGATTTCTATGTTGATAGAGTAGCTGGCTTCCATCTGGAGACCAAGAGGGCAATCGGTCATCCATCGTACCGACAAAATTAGTCATCTGCGTTACTTTTGCAGTAGTTAAATCGATGATATAGATGGCACTACGCTGTTGCTCTTCTCCTTGACATTGAGGTCCGGATTCAAAAGCTACAATATTTTTTGAGGGTGAGAAGACCGGTTCAATCCAGACTGGCAGTTCACCGTGAGAGGTCAAACGACGCAATTTATTTTTTCCTGCTACCGGGTTAATACTCCAGAAATCATTATCATCCTCCCGGTCAGAGGCAAATATCACCCGCCCGGTACTGCGTTCAAAACATCCGTAAGGTACATTAACATCATCATAATCGCCACAGGTTAACTTAACCGGCTGACTTTCTGTATTTAAATCCAGTCGATAGATGTGGGCCGGACCAAGATTGTAACCGTTTTCAAATCCGGTAAATACGATAAAACTGCCATCCGGGGAAAAGCAGGGGTTCTGATAACTTAGAGTTCCAGTGGCAAACGTAAGTTGCCGGGCCCCGTCTGCGCGAGTTTTTAATTCCGGTATGGCTTCAGGCGGGGTTTCGGTCAAACGTGACAGAGACACCCGGGTTACCAGCGAACGCAGGCCGGATTTTTTGGCATCCTGGTAAACTTGAGCAGCATTTTTGTTGGAAATACAGTAATCTACCGAAAAAACTGGCAGACCATAATCCAAATATTTTTCATATTGGTGCAGGCGGCCTGCTGTCGACCACTCATCCTCATCAAGATTTGGTAAATCTCCGGCCGCAGGGTCATTCCATTCGGCATCTCCTTCACCATGAAACCAGGTATCCTCAACTGCCAGCCCATCAATTGCGGCGCGATAACGGTCAGGAGCAAAATCTACCAGATAGGGTGCGTTTTGCGCGATAACCAGAAAATCCGGGGATACCGCCCGCCCGGCGACCCGAATTGCTTCGACAAATTTTATCATCTCAGCCTGAGGATCGACTCCATCTCGAATTGCGGCCTGAATTACTTTATCATCATCATAGGCCTCAACCCAGTCAAGATAGACCCCATCAAAACCATAACGAGCCAAAGTCGCAATAATCCCCGTATCTCCAAGCCAGAGATTTTTCCACTCCGGTCGCCAGTAAGCAACCGGATAATTACCGCTCCAACCATCAGGATCAATCGTAATCAAAAAATCAGGCGAGCCAACTTTACTTGCTGTCGGCGCCACCCAATTTGCCCCCCAATAGTCGCGATAATCTTCAGCTTGACCTATATCAATATATGCCAGAAGAAGACGGGGCTGCCCATTTGGTGTTTTTTTGAGTGAGTTTACTATTGTGGCAGTATCATAAGGGTAATCACTAAAATTATGGCCCGGTTCAAGAACAAATAACGGATAATCGGTAGCGGCTAAAGTTGCCACCGCCCCGTCTTGATCAAGACCTTGAATCTGATACATCCAGGTTTGGGCGGCCGCCAGTAACTCGGTAGCAGTTTTCCCGGGTGCAGGAACTAAAAGTGTCGGTAGAGCGTCAAGCATAGTGTTGTTGCTACTGTTGTTGAGCTGAAAAGCAACTATTTTATGGTTTGCAGAGTAGGTAATATAAGTGGCGGCGGATATGTCGGTGCTGAATAAAGCGTCGGCAATTACTACTTTTTTCTCGTAGATTTGTAAGTCGATAGATTCAGTTGCGATTAGTTCTCCTGAATTGTTATAGGCTTTTAGTTGAATGGTTACCGGAGATGTTTCGATGTTGACGAAAGCGATGCCGGACCAGCCATCTTTTTCAAGATTTGCCAGGATGCCGTTTGCACCACTGATGCCGACGCTGGAGTATCCGCCAAGCCGCTGACCGTCTTTACTGCCGAACAGCTCAAAGCCCGAGAGTTTATCAGTACCTTTAATCTTGAGCCAGGCAGTTTTCGGCGGTAAAGCCAGTGAGTTTACTGTTCCAACATATCTGGAGAATGGAGCAATGGGTGCGGTGAAAACCGGGAATGGTGAACCCGTCTTGGAGAAGGGTGAAATCGTCAATGTGGATTCATTTATTTGCGGATTGTAAGCCACAATCCCGGTCCACCATTGGAGATCATCAACGATATGGGGAAAGTAAAGTTCGCTCGCGAAATTATCACTTAAAAGTATGCCACTTAACTGTTTACCGTTGCCGAAAAGTTCCAGGCCAACGACTCCGGACATGCCCGCAATCAATGCCGAAGTAATGCTGGTTTGAGGTTGGTTGTCAAATAGGCTTTTTATTGAAAAGGCTCGATGCTCTCCGGCGGCAAGGGTTATCTTTTTTTCTACTCCATTATTGAAAAATAGAGTCAATTGTTTACTTGATAAGGTAGTATTGACCAGGCTCAAGCCGGACCACCAATTCTGATCAGAAGCTATATGGGTAATGGGTACACTGTCCGAGTTCTGGTGCGTGACCGCGGGTATGGCGACTCGGCAAACATCTTTGATATAGAATTTAATAAAACCAGTAATTTTTTCGGAGTTGCATTCGAGAATTATGTAGCTGATAGTCTCAGGATTTATAAATTGATTGGCGATGTTAATGACTTGTCGAGCATGTGGAACCAGACTTAAATTAATCTGGTTGGAAACTGACTTGCCTTTATTATTAAATGCCTTGAAAACGCCGCTGATTGTTTGGGTATTGTCAGGGTTGAGGGCACATATTTCAGTGTGCCAGGTTCCATCTCCACTGGCAATATGCGGATAATAAAGTTTGCTGGTGGGTGTAACCGGCGGAGTCGGGCTTTCCGGGTTCCAGCCTGCAATCCGGGCCATCATCCACCAGAATCCCCGACCTTTGAGGACGCAGTTTAAACATTGTGAATGAGCGCAGCCACCGCAATTTTTGGTTTCCTGAGCTAAAGTGCTGGTTGGGTGCCCGTTGATCCAGTCGCGGGCCCAGTTGTGACTGTGTCCATTGCTTTGGTAATCACAACCGTCGTTAGCCATCAGTTGCATATAGTTGATTGTGCCATCAGGATCATAGCTTTCGATGTCTGCAAAATCGAACAGTATCTTATTATTTGTGCGGCAATAGTTGCGTATGCGCTCATTCATCCGGTGCAGATTTCCGGTACTGCCACTGCCGTCCAGATGGCCGGTCATATAGATAAAGGTGACCTGCGGATAGCGCATCTCAAGTTGATGCATAGCATTCAAGTAGGCATCAATTCCAGCTGCCGTGTTATCACTGACGCCGCCACACCATGACCACATGACTACATTACGGTCGTTGTCGGGATCCTTCAACATGTTTTCTGTAGCTGTTACCCATCGTAAATCACCATTGTGCCCAAGGTCGGAAGCGCCGCTGTTGGCCCAGTAATCATTTATAAAAACACCTGATTCGGTATCCCGGCTGGAAATTGTAAAAGAGTATTTTTCCTCATTGGAATTTCGTAAGGCATTTATTCCGGAGATTAACTGGCTGCCGTGGGATGTATGTGAATAACCGATGCGGAGATTATTTTTGGCTGCTTGCAGCCAGGTATCAGGAATTCTGTTTATATCGGTGCATTGATGGTCAATGACGAAGGCACTGGCTATGCTACAACTCAAAAGGGCAATTACAAGGCTTAAAGTTGTAAAAAATATTTTTCTCATGTTAAAAACTCCCAAATTTCACTGT
>JAOZKP010000498.1 GCA_029935295.1 bacterium
GAGCAGTCTTGGTGTAAGCGCATTCCGTTTTTCAGGATGATTAATGGTAAGAAAAACAACCAAACCTTTTTTTTCGATCAAAAGCATTTTATCGGCAGTTCCTTTAAACAGGCTTAAACAATTAGCACTGTTTTCAATGCAAGAGCCCACACAGAATGGCCGTAACCGTAGCGCTACTGACAATCACCCAAAGAACAATACCCTGAAGCAGGGGCCTAAAGCCGACTTCGGAGAAAACCTCACGGGTCAGTCCGGAACCGACCAGAAAAAGGGTCATGATCAATAACTGTTTCGCGGCCTTAGACAACAGGTGCCAAATCGGCCCCATCTGAACAACATAAGTATTAACTATGGCGGCAACAATAAAACCAAGAATAAAAAACGGGAAGCTGGCCTGACCGGCATTACCGCTGCGGAGACCCGCCGCCAATGAAAATGGGGCAATCCACAAAGCCCGGGTCAGTTTAATCGTGGTACCTACAGCCAGGGCTCCGGCACCATAAGTTGCCGCAGCACCAACAACACTGCTGGTATCATGAATCGCAAGTGCGGAAAAGGTACCAAACTGGTGCTGGTTTAATCCGAAAAAATGTCCCAGCGCAGGAAAAGCCAACAAAGCAATGGCATTTAAGGTAAATACCGTAGCCAAAGAGACCGCGATATCATTATCATCGGCCTCAATTACCGGAGCCATCGCCGCGATTGCGCTGCCACCACAAATGGCAGTTCCAAAAGCAATCAGAGAAGAGGTTTTACGCCGAACCTTAAACAAGCGCCCCAGAGCTAACCCGATCAGGACGGTCAAAGAGATACTTAAAAAGGTCAAAATGATGGAGTTTTTACCCGTCTCTATAACCGCCAGAAAATTAACCCCGAAACCCAAACCTATAACTGACAGCTTCAACAGTTTCTTGCTGTAAGCGGCGGTACCCCCGGGAAAGGGGTTACCCAGAACAAGACTTAAAGCAACCCCCAGTATCAGGGCATAAGCTGAGCTGAAAAAGGGTAATGCCGTCAGTATAAATGCAACAACAAAAATAATTTTGACAATCTTTGGTTTCTGAATCATATAAACTCACACAATTAGTCTGAAAAAATGTCGCAAAACAAGATTCTGGCTGTTTCTTAGAAAGCGTTATTCCTTTTTCTTTTTGGATTGAAGCAGTGTCTGTAGAGCTTTCTTATGTTCCTCATCCTGAAGGATAATGGATTGGTTCGCGGCCTCCCAATCAAGGGCTTCTTCCAGCGTCATATTGAGACTCTTGTTTAGCCCTTGCTTGATGACCGATAGAGCCAAAATAGATTTTTGAGCCAGGGTCGATGCAAGGAAATCGACCTCGTGATCGAGTTCGTCATCGACGAAGGATTTATAGATGAGACCTATGGACGCAGCGGTTCTCCCGTCAATTTCTTCACCCAATAAAGCAAGTGCCCTCGCCTGCGCCATGCCGACCAGTCGCGGAAGAAAATAAGTCCCTCCACAATCGAGAGTTATACCGATGTTCACAAAAGACTGGCTGATCCGTGCCCTGTGAGAAGCAATGATGAAATCCCCGGCGAGGGCCAGATTGGCGCCTCCGCCGTATGCTACTCCTTTCACTTTGCTTATGACAGGCTGAGAAATATCACGTATTTTCCTGATCAATTTACTGATGCGCATCATTACTTTATGTGCATCCGTCGCACTGGCAGCTGAACCGAGAAAGGAAAGATCAGCACCTGAGCAGAAGTTCCCGCCTGCACCCTCTAAAATTACAACACGGGTCTCTCCGTCAGCATCGATGTCATCAAGGGCGGATTGAAGGTCTATTACCATCTCCTGATCCAAGGCGTTCATTTTCGAGGGACAATTCATCGTCAGTGAACATACAGTTCCGCTTTTTCGGATTATTATTTTTTCTTCAGTCATACTAGGCTCCTTTTTCTCTATGACGGTCTTTAAAGGTTTTGAAATGTATCCAGTTTTAGCCGATCAAAAATATCTTTTATATGTGAGTTAAAATCTCTTCGGGCATCTCAATTATTTTTACCCGCAAATATTCTCCCAGGGTTT
>JAOZKP010000499.1 GCA_029935295.1 bacterium
TAACTGGATCATTGGGATTCTATGTCAACGTTATACTCTTTGAGCCCTTAAATTATTATGTTATGGCGATTGCCAAAAACGAGAATGCCGAACTAAGGGCTCACTCAAAAATAATTTAAGATTCTACGATGGCAGAATGGTATAATTCCATTTTGGCAAAATGGAATGTTTTTCAATGCAAAGCATCTCCATTTGTTCGTCAGTAATTTTTATCCCTTTTTCAAATTGTCTTGTGACAAGGCGTGCTTTGACAGTTAGACCGCTAACAGTAGATGTTGTGTTGATATATTTTTCAATTGTGCCAAAATCAACAAGTGGCCGACCTGCCCAATTTTTACTTATCTCACTGAATAATCGATGTTCAATAGGATTCCATTTTGATGCACCAGCAGGAAAGTGGCAGACGGTAATTTCTATCCCGTAATGATCACACATAATTTTTTGTAAATTATATTTCCAGGCTCGAGGCCTGCATCCATTGCTTCCGCCTGCATCGGCTAGAATGAGTAATTTTTTCTTTTCTGGATAATGATATTGACCTAATTCACACCACCATTTTTCAATAGATGAAACTGCAAACTCCGGGGTGTCGTATGAATTGCCCACACAAACAAATCCTTGATTGCATCTTATATCGTAAATACCATAAGGTGCCGCTAGCCCTTTCGCTAACGAACGAAAATCGTGGTCATTGACATTGACAGGATTTTGTTCCCATGTAACGCCTTTATTGTGGAAGTTTCCAACCAACTCTTTCTTCTTGGTATCAACACTGATAACAGGTAGTCCATCAGCTATAAATTTGTCACGAATTGAAGAAAGATAGAGAAACTGTTCATCACGTTCAGGCCCGGAACATGTCGATATTTTCTTATGATTAACCCTGAGACTAAAACCTAATTGTTTAAGAAGTTTACCAACTGTATTTGAACCAACTTTGATGCCAACAGAATCGAGCTGATGTGCAATTTTTTCAGTTGTTTTCCTTGTCCACTTTAATCCACTTTCAGGGTCTCCAGCTGTATCGTGCTTCATTATCTCTTTAATTGTTTCGATAATTTCAGGTGTTTTTTTTTATTGATTTTCGCCCTCCACCTGATTGACGAATATTGTTTTCGTCTACATTCTGAGAGAGTAATTGCTGACGGCCTTTGGCGACTGTATTTTTATTAATTCCCAACAAGTTTGCAATCATACGATCACCTCCGTACCCCCACATGATAGATTCTAACCCTGCAAACAGACGTCGTTGTTGCTCGTCGAGCAGACTGACAAAAAGTATAATAGAGGCTTTAACTTCATCAGAGATACAGGCGGTATTAGTCTCCGGCTTAAAGGCTTGCCGGTTCATTAATTGTTTTTTTCTGATTTTTGGTTCAGGGTTGCAATACAGGTATACACCTGAGATTTTTTTACGAACTATTAAACCGGATGTAGTCAATCGAAGCAGAGTTTCTCTTACGCTTACGTGGAGGAGTTCCTTAAGCTCATTTGCAAAATAACCACTTTTCGAAGTAGTTATAAAGGTTTCTAACGTTTCCACTAATGTACCATGCTGCGAGAACCGAACAGAACCGATATGCCATAATCCAAGTTTGTCAAATTGTGCGAGTTCTTCAAGAGAGTAGTAACTTCCCGAATGAGAGTAGCTTTTTATACACGGCAATTCTTTTAATTTTCTCAGAACTGTTTTGCTCGCGCTGGTTCCAAGTACTTCTTTCAGGTCAGTTAGGGTGCTAACAATTTCTGTTTTCAGATATATTTTTAATAAGCTAGAGCTGTAGCGTTCAGTATTCATAATGTCCACTTGTCTCCTATTTTATAGAAGATAGTTTACATGTAGACATTATAAATGTCAAGTGTAAAATCAACGAAACAATTAAACAACTGTAGCAACAAGTACTTAACTGCGAACAAGCAAAAACTTCCGCCCTTTAAGAATCCAGGATTATGTCTTGATGTCTCCTCTAAGATATTAAGTTATTTCTGAGTGAGCCCTTAGAGCCATCTATTTGAAAACTGATATCAAAACTAATGTCGTTATTTAATACT
>JAOZKP010000500.1 GCA_029935295.1 bacterium
CACTTTTTTGTCATGACTCTGGCCTGGAGTCGCCATCAATATGCTGAAATTGTCAGAGACCAAAAACTTACAACATGGCTGGGGTGTCACCGTCGTGCCTTTGAATTCTTCAATGGTATTCCGACCAAGGTAATAATTGACAATCTTAAAGCCGCCATCGTCAAAGCCTGCTGGCACGATCCCGTTGTCCAGCGATCATATGGTGAATGTGCCGAAGATTATGGCTTTATCATTTCACCATGTCCTCCAAGAGACCCTAAGAAAAAAGGCATTGTGGAATCTGGTGTCAAATATATCAAACGAAACTTTCTACCCTTAAAAGAGTTTCGCAGTCTAAGCGATGCCAACCAACAGCTTAAGGAGTGGATCTTAAGCGTTGCCGGAACCAGGATTCATGGAACCACCCGGCAGCCACCACTCACTATATTTAACGAAACCGAACGTCATATCTTGAAAAAACTGCCTGACATCCCACCTGAATTAGCGATTTGGGCAAAAGCCAAACTGCATGGCAATTGTCATATTCAATTTGAAAAGTCCTATTATTCAGCCCCTTACAAACTGATCCGACAGGAACTCTGGCTTAAAGTCACCGAAAATATTGTCAAAATATTTCATGACTACGAAATGGTGGCGATTCATCCCCGTGCACATCATCCCGGCACAAAATCTAGCGAGGTGGAGCATTTGCCACCTGAAGCTATCGCCTACAAGATGCAAGATCCGCAGTGGTGTCTCAAGCAGGCCGGCAAAGTCGGCAGTCATTGTCATGATCTAATTGAAACTCTCTTTTCAGATCGAGTCTTGGATAATCTGAGAGCAGCTCAAGGCATTGTCCGTTTGAAAACCAAATATGGGAGCGAGCGTCTTAATGCAGCCTGTAAACGTGCTCTTGATTACGAAAATCCAAGATATCACGCGGTGAAATCTATCTTGGAAAAAGGTTTGGAGCAACAAGATGATATTAAAGAGCAGGAATTGCCAAGAGTCTATCAGGGGAAAAGTATCTTTTGCCGAAACACCAGCACCCTTACAAATTGACAATTTCATTTTGTTACGGTCAAACCTCGAGGCCGCTACGGACCTTGACAATCTGTTTTTGATCTGATGGAAAAAAGCTGGCTTTGGCGGTTACACTGGAGAAAAAAGGCATTATAGCCACTAAAGCAACTCTTATTATATCAGATCAAAAACAGACAAGCCCTTCGGGTTGTAAAGGCCACTTCGCTTTTTTATTTACATGCTGCTGCCTCCGGCGGGGCGGTTCCCTGAAGAAAAAAGGCGGCACATACAAAACTTATCTCGGTTTAGAAGACCGATTTTACAAGGAAAACACTATGAATCCAATGCCAGAATTAAATCCTATGCTAAAACAGTTACGGCTCTCCGGAGTGCTTGATTCTCTTGAAATAAGAACCCATCAAGCCATTGAGGAGAAACTTGCCTATACTGATTTTCTTGCTCTATTGCTACAAGATGAAACAGCTCGCAGAACCAGTAAAAAACTCATGCAACGTTTGCGCAAAGCCGGTGTCCGCAGCAATAAGACCATAGAATCCTTTGATTTTTCATTCAATCTGGGTGTCGATAAAGGGCAAATAATGAATCTTGCCACATGTAATTTTATGAGAGAAATGGTTTCTGTTTTGATTGTCGGCCCCTGCGGAACCGGCAAAAGTCACATCGCCCAAGCTATTGGCCATTGTGCTATCCGACAGGAAAAAGACGTCCTGTTTACAACTCAGGCAAAGATGCTCTCGCAACTTCACGCTTCCAAAGCTACCAACTCTTACGAACGTAAACTGAAATCATTCGTCAAGGCAGACCTGTTAATAATTGACGATTTTGGCCTGAAACCACTACAGCCGCCCCAAGATGAATACCTGCACGCGGTTATCGGAGAACGTTATGAAAATCGCTCAACCATCATCACCAGCAATCTTGATTTCACTGAATGGGGTGAAGCATTTTCCAATAAACTTTTAGGCGCGGCGACCATCGACCGCCTGCGCCACGGCGCTTACCGCATCATCCTCAAAGGTAAAAGTTT
>JAOZKP010000501.1 GCA_029935295.1 bacterium
CAAAATTCCAAAAATTGTGGGTGTGAATGATGGTTCGTCCTGGTAGCAGTTGTTTCTCTAAACCTGAATATAACTCTGGTGAATATCGTAATCTGTCACTTATCGAGTTTGTAAAATTATTCCAGTTAAGGTTGGCATTTGTAATAATCGAATTACTTTCAACTGGGTAGCGCTGTACAGAATTGATTGAGATCTCGATTCCTGATGTGGCTAGGTGCTGACAAAGAAATGGGACTGATTTAGCCGGTCCACCGTAGCGTTCATCTATATTTTCGATAACCTGTAATATTTTCATTGAGTTCCTGATTCTTCAGGTTGTGAAATCAATAATATCTGTACCAAAGTGTGTAGGTTGTGCAGATTAATACAACTAAAATATAATATGGTAGAGATCTTGTTATATATTCAAAAGGTTTCTCTGGCAGTTTTGAAAGGTTGTTTTTTAGAGAAAAAAATAAGAGTAATGGTACTGCCGTCGGAATGAAATAACGGCCTTGGACCCCACCGATTATGGCGTTGCCAACTGGGGTTGATAAAAGGTAAAAACCCAGCAGGATAGTCCCGTTGGAAAGGAGCCAGATCAGCATGAGCAGAGTTTTTTCGGTTGGTGCATGATTACTGGTCGTTTGTGTCCCCAAGGCTTCGATGATTAAAGCAAGAGGGAAAGTCATGTAAATCCAAGTTGGTAGCTTGGTGTCAAGCCAGCCAAGCAGACCGATAAAAGATTCGATGTAGTACCTACCCTGGTCCTGCAGGGTGCGGCCCAGTATCGTGAAGATGGAACTTGGATAATTCAGCAAAAACTGGAGCTGTTTTTTGCTGTTGAGCAAGGGCATAAGTTTGTCTTTTGCCTGGAAGCTGGTATAGTCGAAAGGGATGTTTGCAACTGTCGCAGTGCCGGCTGTCTTGGTGAGCCAGTGCCAAATGAGATAGCTTATAGCGGCAAGTCCCAAACTGCTGGCAAAAAGGTAGAGTCGACTTCGGTCCGTGCTGAATAAGACTTTGGGGGATAGAAAAAATAGCAAGATCAGGGGGCAGTATACAACTTTTCCCAAAGCCAACAGGGTTAAAGTTGCTGGGACAATGAGGAAGTCCTGGAGTTTAACCGGCTGTTTATCATTGCGGGCTAAATTTAAAAGGGTTGCCGTCAGTAGAAAGCTTGATGCAATGGTCAGGCCGTCAATCGACAGAGAGTGAGCGAGAAAGAGAGTCATCGGCATCAGCGCCAGGAGAAATAAAACTGATTTTCCGGTGGGAGTTATCTTTAGGGCCCAGTAAGTTAAACTGAGGAATACTATGAGATTAGCCAATCGCCCCAAATACATCAGCCATAAAGGGGATAAATTCAGGGCTTTGCCGACAGAGATGGTCATAACCGCCGGTAGATAGAGCGGTGGTGCGTAGTCGCCGGCACTGGTGTTGATGAAAACTTCGGGTTGTCCCTTCATGTGCAGAGGTAAAGTTAGCATCTTTTTCAGATCGCTTAATTTCTGTTTGTTCTCGTTGTGAAAAGGGAGTCGATGGTTTACTTTGCGAGTTGTGTAGGGGATGCTGACAGGAACCACGCCGCCTTTTCCCCGCAAATATTTTTGGGGAACCTTTTTCTTTAGTTCTTCAGGAAAAGGGTAACTCTTGGCTACAAACTGGCCGGATGAGATCATGACGGCGCGGAAAAAATGATCATGTTCGTCTGGTACCTGAAAGGGCGGTGTCAGAACCAGCATGATGAGCCCGAAAAAACCACCAATTAACAGGAAAAGACGGGGTAGGTTGGCTGTATAGGAGCTGGGGGCTTGATCTCTGTCTTCCGCTTTTAAGGGCCTTTTTTTATTTTTTGTTGACATCTTAATTGAAGTTCAGGCCTTTCTTGAATGATGATTGGTGCCTAACTGCTTGCTGCCAAAAGCAACAGAATGTTTCAACGTTTGTATTTTCTAGAGAGCTTGGGCATTTTTGTCAAATGATTTTAATTCCAGGTTGCATTTTAAAATATAAAAGGGCTGTAACCAGTTAAGATTACAGCCCTTTATTTGTGATGGTGCCGAAGGCC
>JAOZKP010000502.1 GCA_029935295.1 bacterium
CTGACTAATAATCATGTGGTTCAGGATGCTGATGAAATCAAAATTACCCTGTCAGATAAAAAAATCTATGACGCGACCCTGATCGGTCGGGATGAAAAAACTGATCTTGCCGTTCTCAAGATAGATGTTGACCATAAGCTTCCGTTTGTAGAACTTGGCGATTCGAGTGCTATGCAGGTCGGTGACTGGGTGATTGCGATTGGTAACCCTTTTGGACTGGCGCGTACAGTTACTGCAGGTATCGTCAGTGCTCGGGGTCGGGTGATCGGTTCCGGCCCCTACGATGATTTTATTCAGACCGATGCCTCGATTAACCCGGGTAACAGTGGCGGCCCGCTATTTAATATGAAAGGTGAAGTCGTTGGGATAAATACGGCAATTGTTGCCAGCGGCCAGGGAATCGGTTTTGCGATCCCGGTCAATATGGCGAAAGATCTGTTGCCGCAACTCAAAACCGGAAAGGTTTCTCGCGGGCGTTTGGGAGTACATATTCAGGAAGTTACCCCGGAGCTTGCAGCTTCATTCGGTCTTGATGAGAAACAGGGAGCGGTTATTTCTGAGGTTGTAAAAGATAGTCCGGCACAGCAGGCTGGCCTTCAAGTTGGAGACATAATTCTTGCAGTGGACGGTAAGAAGGTTGTCGAGATGCGGAGTCTGCCCCGGATAATTGCCGCCAAAAAACCTGGTACCAAGGTGCAGTTGAAAGTACTGCGCATGGGTGAAATCCATGAAATAAAGGTCGTTCTTGATGATCTTGAGGGTGATAATAGTGAAGAGTATTCTCAGGCAACAGATGATCGCCTGGGCAATCTCGGCTTGAGTGTCCGGCAGATAACTCCGGAATTGGCCGCGCGGCAGCGCCTGCCGCTGGATCAGGGTGTGATCATTAATCGGATTAAACCGGATGGCTTGACTGCTGATGCCGGTTTGCAGGTAGGTGATGTTATTTTAATGGTCAACAACAAAAGTATCGAAACTGTTGCTGATTTTAAACATGCGCTGCAGGATGGGAAAGATGCACCCTATATGCGTTTTCTTGTGCAGCGGCAGCAGATTCGACTTTTTGTGGTCGTAAAATTGGAGAAATAATTGGCCATTTCTGCGAAAAAATCCTGGAGATCTTTAACCTGTATGCCGCAGTCTGGAGCTGAGGTCAGAAATCAGCTTGAAGATCTGCTTTATGCTGCCGGTTGTGAAGGTCTCTGGGATCATATTCTCGATGATTATGATGATTCGGAGTGGCCTGACGTTGCTGCTGCCGATGCTGTTTTTGAAAGTGTCAGTGAAAAATCGGCGGCGGCTTTGTTGACGGCATATTTTCCGGAAGTCGATTATGCGCGTCTAGCTGAACTTACCCTGCAGCTTACGGCGTTGGATCTGGTCTCAGGTCAACCGTACGTTGAAGATGTTGAGAATGAGGATTGGCTTGAAAGCTGGCGCCGTAATTTCAGTATTACGGAGTTGACGGACAAGACGCTGGTAGTGCCGTCATGGCAGGAACTGCCGCTAACGGAGACTCGTCTTGGATTACGTATCTATCCCGGGCAGGGTTTTGGTACCGGCACCCATGAAACTACGCGTCTGGCGGCAGATTTTCTGGAAAAAGAGCTGGCCAGTATACAAAAATCGGCAACGGTGCTTGATGTTGGTACCGGGAGCGGGATTTTAGCAATTCTCGCGGCTAAAAGAGGGGCTGCCAAAGTTCTGGCCCTTGACGTCGATGCGGATGCCCTGAAAAATACCCGGGAAAATTGTGCCCATAATCAGGTGGTAGAACAGATCGTTTTAAGTCGTATGCCTGTAGCCGATATTGACGAGGTATTTGATATAGTTGTTGCCAATATTATTGCTCCGGTCCTCAGGCAGCTGGCGCCGGGGTTCCCGGTGCTGGTTAAGGCCGGAGGCCATCTAATTCTTTCGGGAATGTTGCGGGAGCAACTCCCGGAATTGATGAAAATTTATTCCGACCTTGGCTTTGTGATTAAAGAGAGTGCAACTTCAGGGGAGTGGGCGGCCTGTCTCTTTAAGCTTTGTTGAAGAGGG